>NZ_JBAKFV010000007.1:0-262976 GCF_036889365.1 Caulobacter sp. CCNWLW153 | reverse complement strand
CGCGGGGTGGAGCAGCCCGGTAGCTCGTCAGGCTCATAACCTGAAGGTCACAGGTTCAAATCCTGTCCCCGCACCCAAATCTTCTACAAATGGCCCTCGCTAGCGCGGGGGCCTTTTGTCGTTTCGGGCCGTGTTTTCGACCCCGCGCGGCCGCTTCGCGCCGTCTGATTGATTTCATATTTGACGATATGGTTCATATATGATGCCTTGTCGGCAGGCGCTCCGTCAGAGGGCGCGGCCGGGAGGAGACGCCTCATGACCAAGGACCCCACAGCACGCGATTCAAGAGGCCGGGCGGGCCTCGCGCCGCTGGTGCTGATCGTCGCGCTGTTCTTCCTGTGGGGCGTGGCCAACAATCTCAACGACGTGCTGATCCCGCACCTGAAGAAGGCCTTCTTCCTCACCGACCTGCAGTCGGGCCTGGTGCAGTCGGCCTTCTATCTGGGCTATTTCTTCCTGGCCCTGCCGGCGGGCCTCTTGATGCGCCGCTACGGCTACAAGGCCGCGGTGATCGTGGGCCTGGTGCTGTTCGGGGCGGGGGCGCTGCTGTTCTGGCCGGCGGCCGAACTGCGTCGCTACGAGCTGTTCCTCAGCGCCCTGTTCGTCATCGCCTCGGGCCTGGCGTTCCTGGAGACCTCGGCCAACCCGCTGATTACCGTGCTGGGCGATACCGCCCGGGCCGAGCAGCGGCTGAACCTGGCCCAGGCCTTCAACCCGCTGGGCGCGATCACCGCCGTGGTGGTCGGCCGGCAGTTCATCCTGTCGGGCGTCGAGCCGACCAAGGCCGAGTTCGCGGCCATGACGCCGGCGCAGCTGTCGGCCTTCCAGGCCGCCGAGGCCCAGTCGACCCAGGCTCCATACCTGATCATCGCCGCTGTCGTGCTGGCCTGGGCGCTGCTCGTGGCCTTCACGCGCTTTCCGGTCCAGGCCAGCCGCCCGGGCGCCGACGCCCACGAGGACAAGGTCGACAAGCCGATCCTGGGCCTGTTCTCGCGCCCGCGCTTCCTGTTCGGCGTGGTCGCCCAGTTCTTCTATGTCGGCGCCCAGGTGGGCGTGTGGAGCTACATGATCCGCTACGGCCAGGACCAGGTCCCGGGCATGGGCGAGAAGACGGCGGCCGCCTATCTGTCATGGTCGCTGGTCGGCTTCATGGCCGGGCGTTTCGCCGGCACGGCGCTGATGAGCCGGGTCGATCCCTCGCGGCTGATGGCGCTGTTCGCCGCCGCCAACGTGGCGCTGACCCTGGTCGCCGTGGCCGTCGGCGGCCACACGGGGCTGCTGGCCCTGGCGGCCACCAGCTTCTTCATGTCGATCATGTTCCCGACCATCTTCGCCAGCTCGCTGAAGGGTCTGGGGCCGCTGACCAAGACCGGATCGTCGTTCCTGGTGATGAGCATCATCGGCGGGGCGGTGCTGACGGCGGCGATGGGCGCGCTGTCGGACGCCAGCTCGATCCGGACGGCGATCCTCGTGCCCTGCGCCTGCTTCGCCGTGGTGGGACTGTTCGCGATCACCGCCCGCCGGCGCGAGCTCTGCGCCCACGACGCCGTGCTGGTCGGAGGCCATTGAGGATGATGGACGTTCTGGTCTGCGCGGCGCCGGGCGAGCTGGTGCTCGAGCGCCGGCCGATGCCGACGCCGGGGCCCGGCGAGGTGCTGCTGCGCGTGCGCAGGGTGGGGGTGTGCGGCACCGACATGCACATCTATCGCGGCACCCAGCCTTATCTGTCCTATCCGCGAGTGATGGGCCACGAGCTGTCGGGCGAGGTGGTCGCCGCGCCGCCGGGGAGCGACCTGGCGCCCGGCGACCACGCCTACGTCATGCCCTACCTGTCGTGCGGGGCCTGTCCGGCCTGCGCCAAGGGCAAGACCAACTGCTGCATGAACATCCGCGTGCTGGGCGTGCACATGGACGGCGGGCTGGCCGAGTACCTGGCCGTGCCGCAGGGCTTCGTGCGCAGGGTCGAGGGCGTGGGCCTGGACGAGGCGGCCATGGTCGAGTTCCTGGCCATAGGCGCCCACGCCGTGCGGCGGGCCCGGATCGAGCCGGGGCAGAGCGCCCTGGTGGTCGGGGCGGGCCCGATCGGCATCGCCGCGGCGCTGTTCGCCCGGCTGGCCGGAGCGCGGGTGACGGTGCTGGACGGCCGCGAGGACCGGCTGGCCTTCTGCGCCGAGCACCTCGGCGTCGAGCGGACGCTGACCGTCGGCGAGGACACGGCGCAAGCGCTGTCGGCGCTGACCGACGGCGCGTTCTTCGACGTGGTGTTCGACGCCACCGGCAATCCGGCGGCCATGCAGCAGGGGTTCGCCTATGTCGGCCACGGCGGCAGCTATGTGCTGATCTCGGTAGTGGCGGCCGACATCACCTTTTCCGACCCCGAGTTCCACAAGCGCGAGATGTCGCTGCTGGGCAGCCGCAACGCCACGATCGAGGACTTCGACCACGTGCTGGCGGCGATGCGGGCGGGTCATGTGCCGACGGCGGCGCTGAACAGCCACAGGGCCGACCTGCGGGATCTGGCGCAGGCCCTGCCGGGCTGGATGGAGCCGTCGGCCGGGGTGATCAAGGCCATCGTCGCGTGCTGATCGACGCCCACTGCCACGTCTGGCGGATCGGGGAGAACGACTGCCGATGGCCGACGCCGGACCTGCCGGTCATCCACCGCGACTTCGGCCTGGACGACCTGCGCGCGGCGGGCGGGCCTGACGGCGTGGTGCTGGTGCAGTCGCAGCCGAGCGAACAGGACACAGCCTGGCTGCTGGCGCTGGCGGCGGAAGATCCGCTGGCCCTGGGCGTTGTCGGCTGGATGGACCTGGCGGCGCCTGACGCGCCGGCGCGGATCGCGGCCCTGGCCAGGGATCCCAAGCTGAAGGGGTTGCGGCCGATGCTTCAGGACCTGGCGTCGGACTGGATCCTGGATCCGGGCCTGGAGCCGGCGATCGCGGCGATGGTCGAGGCGGGGCTGGCCTTTGATGCGCTGGTCAGGCCCAGGCTCCTGCCGTCCCTGCTGGCCTTCGTTCGTCGCTGGCCGGACCTGAGGGTGGTGGTCGACCACGGCGGCAAGCCGGCGATCGGGGAGGGCGGCATGGAGCCCTGGCGCGACGACGTCGCCGCCCTGGCCGCCGAGCCGGGCGTGCAGTGCAAGCTGTCGGGCCTGCTGACCGAGGCCGGCGACTGCCCGACCGCAGAGGTGGTCGCGCCCTATGCGGCGCATCTGCTGGAGGTCTTCGGCCCTGAGCGGCTGATGTGGGGCAGCGACTGGCCGGTGCTGAACCTGGCCGGCGACTACGCGGCCTGGCGGGACACGTGCGAGGCCTGGGTCCCGCCGGCCGGGCGAGCGGCGCTATTTGGCGAGACGGCGCGACGATTCTATCGCTTATAGAAGCCATGTCCGACGCGCCCGCCAAGAAGCGAGAATATCGCGCTCCCGCCCTGGAAAAGGGCCTCGACGTGCTGGAGCTGCTGGCCGCGCACCGGGGCGGCCTGACCCTGGCGCAGATCTCGGCGGCGCTCGATCGCTCGTCCAGCGAGCTGTTCCGCATGGTCCAGGTGCTGGAGGCGCGGGGCTATGTGGGCCGCGCCGCCGACGAGGACGGTCTCGTCCTGACCAACAAGCTGTTCGCCCTGGGCATGACCCGGGCGCCGGCCAAGGACCTTCTCGAAGCCGCCCTGCCGGAGATGCGGGCTTCGTGCCAAGTCACCGGCCAGTCGTGCCACCTGGCCGTGGCCAGCGGCGACCAGATGGTGGTGGTGGCGCGCATGGAGGCCCCGGGCGACCAGGGCTATTCGGTGCGCGTTGGCTATCGCCGCAAGATCGTCGAGGCGACCTCGGGCCTGGTGCTGTTCGCCTTCCAGCCCGAGCGAGTGCGCGAGCGCTGGGGCGCGCAGCTGCGCGACGGGGCGACGAAGGCGACCTGGGAAACCTTCCTGGCCGCCGCCGCCCAGGCCCGCAAGGACGGCCATGTGCAGGCCGCCAGCTACGTGACCTCGGCGGTGATCGACCTGTCGGTGCCGGTTCACGGCGCCGACGGCGTGGTGGCGGCCCTGACCTGCCCGTATGTCGATACGCCCAGCGCGATCTCGATGCCCGACACCATCGCCAACCTGCAGCGCCACGCCGCCGCCATCAGCGCCGAGATCGGCCCGACGGCGCGGAACGGGATCTAGGGAAGCCCCGCCAGATCCCGGTCCATCGCCGCGCCGTCGAAGGGCACGACGATGACCTTGCTGCCGTGACCGTTGTTTCCGGTCTGGTCGTCCTTGGGCGTGTCGATGACGGCGAAGGTCATGGCCACGACGTGGCCGTTCTCGATCACCACGCCGGGCCGTTCGAGCTTGTTCCAGTGGTTCTTGGTTCCGTCGGCGTAGCGGATGAAGTCGGCGCCCGGCTCATAGGCCAGGCCCTGCACCCGCCAGCCGGTGATCCCGTCACGCGAGACCAGGTGATAGGCGCGGCGCTCGCGCCACTGGTTGACGACGATGTGGTAGAGGCCGCCGCTGAACCACAGCACCGGGTCCTCGAAAGCGCGCATGTCGCGCTGGGGGACGCCGTCGAGGCCGCGATAGACGCTGTCGCCCATCACCGTGTAGGGGCCGAGGATCCCCGTCCGGCTGATCAGGACCTGGCCCGAGCGCGGCACGATCTGATAGGCGCCGTCGGGGCGCAGCAGGACGCTGAAATTGGCCGGCTTGGCGGGCGTCGCCGTGGGCGTGTCGCGCAGGGCCACGTCGCCGGGCGTCTTGACCAGCTGGAAGCGGCTCTGGTCGAGGCTGATCGTTCCCAGCTGCGTCCACGGGCCGTCGATGCTGTCCGACACGAAGACGTCGCCGCCGCGCGTCTCGCTGACCACGGCGGCGTAGCGGCCGTCGTGCATCTTCAGGGCGGTGACGTTGTGGCCAAGGCCGCCCTGGTTGTCGGGCCAGGTCAGGCCACGGTCTTGATAGGGGCCAAAGAGGGTGTCGCTGATCGCGCTGACGGCCAGCGACCGGCCCCAGGCCTTGTGGCCGAGCGCCTGGTCCCAGCGGCTGGCGAACATGCGGTACCTGCCGTCGGCGCCTTTGAGGATCTGGCCGTCCCAGTAGTTCCAGCGGGCCATGCCGGCGTCCTCGAGGCCGTTGCGCGGGTCGCGCGGGCCGACCTCCCTGGCGCCCCAGGCGCTCGTCGACAGCTTGGCGCGCGGCATGGGCTTGAAGTAGCCGATGAAGGGCTTGGGCCCGAGCGTCGGGACGACCTCGGCGCCGACCGTGGCGGCCGGGGCCTGCCCCGCGGCGACGGCGGGCTGGATCATCGGGGCCAGGAACAGCGCCGCCGCCATGGCCAGCTTGCTTGAACGCGACGACATCGAGCTACTTTCCTTGAACATCTGGCTGGTCATGCTTGCTTCAGCACGCCGTTGCGCGCCACGAGCCGTATGTGCTGGCCCTTCCTAAGCTCGAGGTCCAGCGTCGAGCCTGCCAGGACGACGGTGTGCCTGCCGGCTTCCTTGGCGGTCAGGACGGCTTCGGCCAGCTTGCCGCCGCTCCAGCGGATATCGAGGGCGACCGCGCCGCGCGCGCGCAGGCCGGTCATCCGGCCGGTGGGCCAGCTCTTGGGCAGGGCGGGCAGCAGGTAGATGCGGTCGTTGCGGCTCTGCATCACCAGTTCGGTCATGCCCGAGGTCCCGCCGAAATTGCCGTCGATCTGGAACGGCGGGTGGGCGTCGAACATGTTGGGATAGGTGCGCTCGGGGCCCAGCAGCAGCTTGAGGATGCTGTGGGCGCGGTCGCCGTCGCCCAGGCGGGCCCACAGGTTCAGGCGCCAGGCGATGGCCCAGCCGGTCGACAGGTCGCCGCGGGTGACCAGCGAGGTCCTGGCGGCCCTGGCCAGATCCGGCGTGGTGTCGACCGAGATCTGGTCGGACGGGAACAGGCCGTAGAGGTGCGAGACGTGGCGGTGATGGATGTCGTTGGCGTCGGCGTCCCAGTCCTCCTGCCACTCCTGAAGTTGGCCGTCCTTGCCGATCTTGTAGGGGGCGAGCTTGTCGCGGGCGGCGCGGACCTCGGCGACGAAGGCGGCGTCGGGGCCCCCTTCCGAGCCGAGAATGGCCTCGGCCTTCAGGCAGTTGTCGAACAGGTCGCGGATGATCGCCTGGTCCATGGTCGGGCCGGCGACCAGGGACGAGCCGTGGCCGTGGTTGTTCTCGGGCGAGATCGACGGGTTGGTGACCAGCACGCCGAACTTCGGGTCGACCACCAGGGTGTCGAGGAAGAAGCGGGCCGAGCCCTTCATCAGCGGATAGACGCGGGCCAGATAGGCCTTGTCGCGGCCGTAGTCGTAGTGGTCCCAGACGTGCTTGCAGAGCCATGCGCCGCCGGTGGGCCAGACGCCAAACTTGGCGCCGTCGATCGGGCCGGTCGCGCGCCACAGGTCGGTGTTGTGGTGCGTGACCCAGCCGCGCGCGCCGTACATGGCCCTGGCCATGCGCTCGCCGGTCTGGGCGATGTCGGCGACCAGGGCGATCAGCGGCTCGACCAGTTCGGGCAGGTCGGTCGGCTCCGCCGGCCAGTAGTTCATCTCGGTGTTGATGTTGATCGTGTACTTGCTGCCCCAGGGGGCGAAGGTCTTGTCGTTCCAGACGCCTTGCAGGTTGGCCGGCTGGCTGCCGGGGCGCGAGCAGGCGATCAGCAGGTAGCGGCCGTACTGGAAATACAGCGCTTCCAGCGAGGGATCGTCGGTAGTCGGCGACTGCCTGATGCGCTCGTCGGTGGGCAGCAGGTCGGCGCGGGTGCGGCCGAAGTCGACGCTGAAGCGACGGAAGAGGGCGCGGTGATCGGCCTGGTGCCCGGCCAGGATCTTCGACCACGGCTTGCCGGCGAGCTTGGCCAGCGTGGCCTTGTTCAGCGCGGCCGGATCGCCCGAGACGTCGTCGTAGCGGCGATAGCTGGTGGCGGCGGCGACCAGCAGCAGCACCTCGTCGGCGCCCTTCACCGACAGCTTGCCGTCAGCGCCCGAGACCTGGCCGCCCTTGGCGCGGACCTCGACGCGGGTCTCGAAGGTCAGGCGGGCGTCGATGCCCTGCGAGGCCTCGTTCTTTCCGGCCAGGACCAGGTGCGCGCCCTCGACCGACGAGACGGGCTTGGACTTCAGCGGCGAGCTGAACGAGAGGTCGACATCGATCGCGCCCTTGCGGCTGGCGGTCAGGCGCACCGCGATGACGCCGTCGGGATGGCTGGCGATCACCTCGCGCACATGGCTGACGCCGCCGACGGTGAAGCGGGTGGTGGTGATCGCGCCGTCGAGATCGAGGTCGCGGACATAGCCTTCGACGGCGTCGGGCAGGCCGGGGAAGTCGAGCTTGAGGTCGCCGATGGTCTGGTAGGACATCTGGCGCTTGGGCAGGGCCATGAACTTGGCTTCGGCCAGATCGGTGGCCTTGGCGTACTCGCCCGCGTCGATCAGGCGGCGGATCTCCGGCAGGGCGCCGTTGGCCTCGGGATTGATCGGCTCGTAAGGGCCGCCGGCCCACAGGGTGTCTTCGTTCAGTTGCAGGCGCTCGGCCGCCACGCCGCCGAACACCATGGCGCCCAGCTTGCCCGAGCCGACGGGTAGGGCCTCGACCCATTCCTTGGCCGGTTGGCGGTACCACAGCCGCGGCGTCGAAGCCTTGGCCGGGGCGGCGCGCACGGGCGAGGCGGCGACCAGGGAGGCGCCGGCGGAGGCGGCCAGGGCGGTTCTGCGGGTCACATTCATCTTGTCGCCGTGCCTTGTTCTGAACGCGAAAACAATCGTGGTGGTGGGAGAGCGGCCAGGACGGTCAGGGCTGCTCGGAGAGGGCGAAGATCCGACGCATGTCGCGCCACTTCTCGGTCGGGGCCGAGCCGGGCAGGGGCTTTTGGAAGGCCGACATCAGCCGTTCCCAGGCCCGGACGTCCCGCGAGGCCATGTCGGCGGCGGCCTTGGCCTGGGGCGAGAAGTCAGGTCCCGCCTCGATGACCATGAACAGGCGGTCCTGGACGCGCCAGATCTCCATCTCGAGAATGCCGGCCTCGCGGATCGACCGGATCACGGGCTCGGGCGCCGCGCCGGGGCGGTGCCAGGCCTCGTAACGGGCGATCAGGTCGGCGTCGTCCTTGAGGTCGAGAGCGAGGCAGCGGCGCACGTCAGTTGATCCAGCCGCCGTCGATGATGTGGATCTGGCCCGTGGTGAAGGCCGACTCGTCGCTGGCCAGATACAGCGCCAGCTGGGCCAGCTCTTCCGGCTTGCCCAGGCGCCCCATCGGCTGGCGGGCGGTGAAGGCCTTGTGGGCGGCCGCGTAGTCGCCGGTGTCGGCCAGGCGCTGGTTCAGCGAAGGCGTGTCGACCGTGCCCGGGCAGATGGCGTTGCAGCGGATCCCCTGGCCCACGAAGTCGGCCGCCACGGCCTTGGTCAGGCCGATGACCGCGGCCTTGGTGGCGCCGTAGGCGAAGCGACCCGGCACGCCTTTGATCGAACTGGCCACCGAGGCCATGTTGACGATCGAACCGCCGCCGGCCGCCAGCATGGCCGGCAGGAAGGCCCGGATGGCGCGGTACTGGGCCGTGACGTTGAGGTCGTTGGAGAAGGCCCAGGCCTGCTCGTCGCAGTCGAGGATCGTGCCGGAATGGACGTAGCCGGCGCAGTTGAACAGCACGTCGACCGCGCCCAGCTCGGCGGCCAGGGCTTTGATGGCGTCGGGATCGCGCACGTCGAGGCGGCGGCCCTCGCAGCCTTCGACGCTGGCCAGCAGGTCGGCGTTGAGGTCGGTGGCGATCACCCGCGCGCCTTCACGGGCGAAGAGTTCGGCGCTGGCCTTGCCGATGCCTTGGGCGGCCGCCGTCACGAGGGCGGTCTTGCCTGAAAGTCTTCCCATCGGTGTCGCCCCTTAACTTACGCGCCGCAGCGGCAGGCAGGCCGGACCGATCGGGTCGAAGGCCTTGTAGGTGAGGATGAATTCCTGGTGGCCCAGGGCCTCCGACACCGTCCGCGCGCCGCCGGCCACGGCCAGCACCAGGTCGAAGATCTCGTCGCCGACCTCGTCCAGCGTGCCGCGGCCTTCCATGATCCGGCCGGCGTCGACGTCCATGTCGCCGGAGAGCTTGCGGTAGGTCTCGGGATTGGCGCAGACCTTGATCACCGGCGAGATCGCCGAGCCCACGACCGAGCCGCGCCCGGTGGTGAACAGGGTCAGGTGCGCGCCACAGGCGATCAGTTCGACGATCTCGGCGTTGTCGGAGATGTTGGGGAAGCCGAACCGCACCTCGCCGTCAGGCACGACGTCGAGCAGGTAGAGACCGCCGCTGACCGGCTGGTCGCCGGGCTTGAGGATGCCGACGATCGGAGCCGAGCCCGACTTGGAATAGGCCCCCATCGACTTTTCTTCCTGGGTCGTCAGGCCGCCCTCGGCGTTGCCGGGCGCGAAGCTGCCGTAGCCCATGACGGTGTAGTAGGCCTCGGCCTTGCGGACGCTGGCCTCCAGCGCGAGCCCCAGTTCCGGCGTGATCGCCCGGTCGGCCATGATCTTCTCGCAGCCGACCAGTTCGCCGGTCTCCTCGAAGACGCAGGCCGCGCCGGCCGCGCCCAGGCGGTCGAAGGCGCGGCCGACGGCGGGGTTGGCGGTGATGCCGCTGGTGCCGTCCGAGCCGCCGCATATCGTGCCGATCACCAGTTCGGAGACGTCCATCGGAACGAGTGGCGCCTGGTCGGCGATAGCCTTGAGGCGAGCGACGGCCTCGACGCCCTTGCGGACCGTTTCGGCCGTGCCGCCGCTTTCCTGGATGACCAGCACCTCGACCGGGCGGCCGCTGGCGGCGATCGTCGCGCGCAGGGCCTCGCGGTTGAAGCTCTCGCAGCCCAGCGAGATCAGCAGCACCCCGCCGACATTGGGGTGCGCGCCGATCGCCTGCATGACCTTCAGCGCATAGGCGTTGGGATAGCAGCCGGGGAAGCCGATCAGGTGGACGTCCGGATCGTCGCTCTTCGTGACGATGGTGCGGGCCACGTGATGGGCGCACTCGACGAGGTACGCCACCGCCACGACGTTGCGGACGCCCTTGCGGCCGTCGGCGCGCAGGAAGCCGGTGAGCGCGCTCATGACGGCTCTCCCGTGGCCTGGCGGGTGTGGCTGGCGATGTAGTCGCTCTTCATGTTGTGCATATGGACGTGGGCGCCGGCCGCGGCTGGAGCGGTCATCGAGCCGATCGGCGCGCCGTACTTCAGCACCTTGTCGCCGATGGAGAGGGCGTGGCGGGCGATCTTGTGGCCGACGGCCACATCCTGCGGCGCGGCCAGCATCGCGCCGTCGATCTCGATCGTTTGGCCAGCCTGGATCGCGGCGGCGAGCACGAGGACGTTGTCGTCCGGATGCAGCAGGATCGGCTTCATGCGGCGGCTCGCGCGACGGGTGTCGGCGCGGCTGGATGCAGCAGGCCTTCGGCGCGCAGGTCGCTCCAGAGGGCTTCGGGAACCGGCGTCTGCGTCCAGGCGACGGCGTCGGCGACCTGGGCCGGGCTGGCCATGCCGGGGATCACGCAGGCCACGGCCGGGTGGGCGAGCGGGAATTGCAGGGCGGCGGCGGCCAGCGGCGCGCCATGGGCGGCGCAGACCGCGCGCAGGCGCTCGACCCGCGCGACGATCCCGGCGTCGGCCGGGGCGTAGTTGTAGTGGATCGGCCCGCCGCCAGGCGTCTCGACCAGGGCGCCGGAGTTGAAGGGGCCGCCGACGATGATCTTTACGCCCCGCCGCTCGCAACGCGGCAGGAAGCCGTCCAGCGCGGTCTGTTCCAGAAGGGTGTAGCGGCCGGCCAGCAGGAAGACGTCGAGGTCGGCGTGGTCCAGCGCCTCGTCGCAGACCGCCTGCTCGTTGACGCCCAGGCCGATGGCGCCGACCAAGCCGGCGTCCTTGAGTTCGCGCATGGCCTTGTAGCCGCCGTCCAGGAAGGCGCGCATGTGGCCCGGATGGGCCTCGCCATGGGTCAGGCGGCCCAGGTCGTGGGCCAGCAGGATGTCGACGCGGTCGCGTTGCAGACGGCGCAGGCTGGCCTCGAACGATCGCATGACGCCGTCATAGGAATAGTCGAACACCGGCTCGAACGGGGCGGCGTCGACGAAGCCGTGGCGCTCGCGGGCAGGGGAGGCGATCGGCTCGAGGATTCGGCCGACCTTGGTGGAGATCATCACCTCGCGGTCGGCCAGGGCCTGGCCGTGGCGGGTCTCGCTGAGGCCGAAGCCGTAGTGCGGGGCGGTGTCGAAATAGCGGATGCCGGCCGACAGCGCCGCGTCGATCACCGCGAGGGCGTCGACGTCGGAGACGGCGGCGTAGAGGTTGCCCACGGCCGCGCCGCCAAAGCCCAGTCGCGGCAGCCGCGCCAGGGCCTGCGATCGCTCTTGGGCGACATCCATTCGCGTTTCCATCCCGTTTATTTATAAAATAGATATTGCCAGTAAAATTCCACCGCCGGCGCGGCGAGTCAATCCGCCTCCCATCAAGCGCAGCCATCCAGACAAAGAAAAAGGGCCCGCGGTGAAGCGGGCCCAGTAGGTAGAAGCAGGAGGAGGCGAGGGTTAGCGACGGACGCGCAGCGTCACGCCGAAGGTGCGCGGATCGCCCAGCGTGCCGGTGATCGCGCCGGTGTTCCCCGCGCCCAGCGACAGGTAGTAGAGCTTGTCGAAGACATTGCGGCCCCAGACCTGCAGGTCCCAGCTGCCGTCCTCGGCGCCGATGCCGGCGCGCAGGTTCAGCAGGGTGTAGCCCTTGATCTTGGAATACTCCGAGTTCGAGGCGCTGGTGTAGTACGACGACTTGTAGCTGGCGTCGTAGCCGGCATAGGCCTGCAGGCCGTCGCCGCGCCAGGTTCCGGCGGCCTTGCGATACTCGCCGCCGGTCGAGGCGGCCCATAGCGACGCGCCGGGCAGGCGGCGGCCGGTGAGATTGCAGTAGGTCGACAGCTGGATCTCGATCGGGCAGGCGGCCTGCTCGTAGCTGGTGTAGCTGGCGTCGTTGTAGGTGGTCGAGCCGTAGAGGGTCAGGCCCTGGATCGGCGCGGCCCGCAGGTCCAGCTCGACGCCGCGGCTGCGCACGCTGCCGGCGTTGGTCAGGTAGCTGGTGTTGTTGATCAGGTTGACGGCGGTGGTCTGGTAGCCGTCGTCCTTCGTCCAGAACAAGGCCAGGTTGGCGGTCAGGCGGCGGTCGAACCAGGTGCTCTTCAGGCCCGCCTCGTAGGCGTCGATGGTCTCCGGCGCGATGACCGGATCGACGGCGTTGGCGCCGGAGGTGTTGATGTTCGACAGGTTCAGGCCGCCGGCCTTGTAGCCCCGGGCGTAGGTCGCATAGACGAGCGGGCCGTTGTCGAAGGTGTAGGCCAGGGTGACGTTGCCGGTCAGGCTGTCGCCCGAGGTCTTGGACGAGAACGTATTGGCCGCGCCGAAGCGGGCGCGCAGGGCCAGGGCCGTCGCCCGGTCGGCGGCGCTGAGGCCCGACAGGTCCGCGCCCCAGGCCGTCTGGTCGAACCAGCCGGTCATCTTCTCGTAGGTGTAGCGCAGGCCGCCGGTGATATCGAAGCGGTCGGTGACGTGCCAGGTGCCTTGCGCGAAGGCCGCCGCGCTGGTGGTCTCGGGGCTGGAGTGGCTGACGATCGAGTAGTTGTTCAGCGCCGCCGCCCGCACCGTGGCCGAGGCCGCCGCCGGGGCCAGCAGCCAGTCGGCCGCCGCCGGGCCGTAGTAGTTGACCGCTTCGGCCTCGAGATCCTGCCAGAAGTAGTAGAGGCCGGCGACGTAATCGAGCTTGCGGTCGCCTTCCGAGCGGATGCGCAGCTCCTGGCTGAACTGCTGCTGGTCGTTGTCCTGGTGGGCGTCGATGATCGCCGAGACGGTGGTGCCGTCGGCGTCGTTGTGCGGGCGCCAGTGCCAGCCGCGCCAGGCGGTGACCGAGGTGATCGTGGCGTCGGCCAGCTTGTAGTCGACGATGGCCGAGACGCCGCCGTGGGTCTCGAAATAGCTGTTCTTGGTGTTGACCGAGACGCGGCGGGCTTCCGGATCGATCGGCGGCGGCGTGAAGCCGATGCGCGCCGTGCGGGCCAGGTAGCCGTTCGGATAGGCCGCGCCGCTGTCGGCGTAATTGGTGAAGAGGCCGGTCAGGACGCCGGCGGCGGTGTTGGAATACTGCTGGCCGTAGTCGCCCGAGAGCTTGATGGAGAGCTTCTCGTTCGGCGTCAGCAGGAACTGAACCCGGCCTCCGAAGTCGTGATAGTCCTGGGTTTTCGACCCGTCATAGACGTTGGTCATGTAGCCGCCGCGCTGGGTGTTGGCCAGCGAGACGCGGTAGGCCAGCTTGTCCTCGACGATCGGGCCCGAGGCGATCAGGTGGGCCTGGAAGTAGTCGTAGTTGCCGCCGGTGACGTCGGCCGAGAACTCCGGCGTGAACTTCGGCTCCTTGGTGGCGATCACGAGGGCGCCGGCCGAGGTGTTCTTGCCGAAGAGCGTGCCTTGCGGGCCGCGCAGCACCTGGACCGAGTCGAGGTCGGCCAGGTCGAACACCGCCTGGCCCGGACGGCCCAGATAGACCTGGTCGAGATAGACGCCGACCGCCGACTGCAGGCCGTCGTTGTAGACCGAGACGTTGTTGCCCAGGCCCCGGATGTTGATGCTGGTGTTGCGCGGGTTGGTGACGCTGACCGACAGGCTGGGCGACAGGGTCTGCAGGTCGCGGACGTTGAAGGCGCGGGCGGCTTCCAGCTGGGCGCCACCGAAGGCCGAGACGGCGACGGGCACGGTCTGTGCGTCCTCGTCGCGGCGGCGGGCGGTGACGACCACGGCCTCAAGGCCCACGCTGTCGTCGGCCGACGCCGAGGTCGGCTCGGGGTTCGCGGGCGTCTCGGCGGCGAAGGCGGGCGCGGCGCCGGACATCAGGGCCACGCACGAGGCGGCCAAGGCCAGGCGACGCAGCGTCGCGCCGTGGTTGTGGTCACGGCGAGTATTCGCCTGGTGAATAGAAACGAGTACGCCCGACATCGCGAGGAGCCCCCATAGACTGCAAGAACAACCGCAGAAAACGACGGCCATTGACGCGTCGGCGGGCCCTTCGCCGATGCGTCGTCGTTGCGGTGCGGAGGGAGCTTTAAATCCCAACTACTCCGATCGGCATTACAGAAATTCTCAACAGGGCGTTTCGAAATTGTCGTAAGAGCGCTCGACGTCGAAGGCCTTAGGGGGAAGGGAGAACACGAGGGAAAGCGTCATGAAGACCCATCACACGACCCTGCGCGGACGGCTTCTGGCCGGCGCCCTGATCGCCGCGACCAGCCTGGCGGGCGGCCTCGCCAGCGCCGCGGAACCCGTGGCTGCGGCCGCGACCCGCGCGGTCGAGAAGCGTCCGAACTTCTTGATCATCGTCGCCGATGACTTGGGCTATTCTGATCTCGGAGCATTCGGCGGCGAGATCGAGACGCCGAACCTGGACGCCTTGGCCCAGGGCGGCGTGCGGCTGTCGGGCTTCCACACCGCGCCGACCTGCTCGCCGACCCGCTCGATGCTGATGACGGGCTCCGACAACCACCAGGTGGGCCTGGGCTCGATGGCCGAGGTGCTGACCCCCGGCCAGAAGGGTAGGCCGGGCTACGAGGGCTATCTCAACGAGCGCTCGGTGACCGTGGCCGAGCTGTTGCGCGACAGCGGCTATCGCACCCTGATGGCCGGCAAGTGGCACCTCGGTTTGGCTGACGACCAGTCGCCGGCGGCGCGCGGCTTCGAGCGATCCTACGCCCTGCTGCAGGGCCTGCAGAACCACTTCGGCGAGGACCAGACCGAGGCCTACAAGGCCGCAGGCGCGGCCTCGACCTTCCGCGAGGACGGCAAGGTGGTGACCTATCCCAAGGGCGTCTACTCGGCCGACTTCTACGGCGACAAGATGGCCCAGTTCATCCGCGAGGGCGCGGGCGACGGCCGGCCGTTCTTCGCCTACCTGACCTTCACCGAGCCGCACTGGCCGCTGCAGGCGCCGCCCGAGACCATCGCCAAGTACAAGGGCCGCTACGACGCCGGCTACGAGGCCCTGCGCGAGCAGCGGCTGGCGAAGCTCAAGGCGCTGGGCCTGGTCCCCAAGGACGTCAAGCCGCATCCGTTCGTCGACACCCCGGCCTGGAGCTCGCTGAGCCCCGCCGAGAAGAAGGACCAGTCGCGCCGGATGGAGATCTACGCGGCCATGGTCGACCGCATGGACCAGAACATCGGCAAGGTGGTCGCGGCCCTGAAGGCCTCGGGTCAGTACGACAACACCGTCATCGTCTTCCTGTCGGACAACGGCGCCGAGGGCAGCCGCATCGACACCATCCGCGGCGTGCCCGATCCGGCCAAGCTGGCGACGCTGCCGGTCGACAACAGCTTCGACAACCTGGGCGCCGGTTCCTCGCACGTGGGCTACGGCCCCGGCTGGGCGCAGGCGGCGACCGCGCCGACCCGCCAGGTCAAGGGCTACACCACCGAGGGCGGCATCCACACGCCGGCCATCGTCGAGGGACCGGGCGTCAAGGGCGACGGCCGCATTGTCGACTCCCTGGCCCACGTGGCCGACGTCGAGGCCACGGTGCTGGAGCTGGCCGGGGTGAAGCGTCCCGATACCTATCGCGGCCGCGCGGTGGCGCCGTCGATCGGCCGCTCGTGGGTTGCGGCCCTGGCCAGCGCCGACGCCGGCGTGCGCGGTCCGCAGGACCTGGTGGCCTGGGAGCTGTTCTTCCGCCGGGCCGTGCGCCAGGGCGAATGGAAGGCGATCTATCTGCCCAGCGCGCCGGGCGGGGCGGCCTATTCGCGCGAGGCGGTGCTGCCGGCCAACTGGCAGCTCTTCAACCTCAGGAGCGACCCCGCCGAGGCCGTCGACCTGGCGTCCAGCCAGCCCGAGAAGCTGAAGGAACTGGTCGAGGCCTGGAACCGCTACGCCGCCCAGAACGGCGTGGTCCTGCCGCCGCCGCAACCGGCGGCCGGAGCGCCCGCGCCCGCCAAGGCCGGCGCGCGTTGATGCGGCGCGGCCTTCCTGGAGCGGCGGCGGTGGTCGTGCTGGTCGCGGGCCTCGCGGCCGGCGGCTTCACCACCGCCGACCCGGCGGGCGTCGAGGTCGCGGCGATCCGCGCCGCGCCTCCGGGCGCCTGCAAGACCCAGGAGGGCCGCGCCTTCATTCCCGCCGGCGAGGTGTCGCTGGGCGAGGACGGTCCGGGACGGCCGGGCAGGGCGGTCAAGGTCGAGGGCTTCTGGCTCGATCGCCACGAGGTGACCAACCGCCAGTTCGCCGCCTTCGTCGACGCCACCGGCTACGTCACGCAAGGCGAGCGCGACGGGGCCTCGGCGGTGTTCGTCCAGCCCGAGCACCTGTCGGGCATGGATGACGCCGGCCAGTGGTGGAAGCTGGTCCGCAAGGCCAGCTGGCGCCGTCCGCACGGCGGCGGGGCCGACGACCTGGCCCATGCCGACGAGCCGGTGGTGCACGTGGCCTATGCCGACGCGGCGGCCTATGCCCGCTGGGCCGGCGGGCGCCTGCCCACCGAGGCCGAATGGGAGCGGGCCGCGCGCGGCGACCAGTCGGGACCGCGCGCGCCGCAGGCCTGGGCCTATGACGACGACGGCAAGCCCACGGCCAACACCTGGCAGGGCGAGTTCCCGCTGGCCCAGGCAGGCGAGGACCATTTCACCGGCCTGGCTCCAGTCGGCTGCTTTGCGCCCAACGCCTTCGGCCTGTCGGACATGATCGGCAACGTCTGGGAGTGGACGGCCAGCCCGGCCGGGGCTTCTGGCGTGGAGCGGCTGATCAAGGGCGGCTCATTCCTCTGCGCCTTCAACTACTGCGCCAACTTCCGCCCCGCCGCCTGGCAGGCCCAGGAGGAGGGCATCGGAACCTCGCACGTGGGGTTCAGGGTGGCGTACCAAAATCCCTCTCTCTGAGAGAGAGGGATTTCTCATCCCCATCCAAATCCAGCCGCTGCCGCACGATCTCCAGCCGATCCCCGGCGTCGCGCATCTCGTAGAGCTTGCCGCGGGCGTTCTTGAACGGGCGGTGGACGACCATCATCAACTGGCCGTCGAAGCGGTGGAACAGCATGCCGTGGCCGCTGTCGTGGCGGACCAGCGGCGGCAGCTGCTCCCACGGTCCCTCGATCGTTCCGCTCGTCGAGCGCGCTTGCGACTGGACATAGCCGTCCTTGTCGTAGCTGGACCACAGCATCAGCAGCTGGCCCGTCCTGGTGGTGAACAGCTGCGGGCCATCGGTGACGTAGGCGAGATCGCCCTCGGGCTGCTTCTTGCCGTCGGCCCAGGGTGCCTGGCTGGCGGTGAACAGCGTGCGGGGCGGGCCGGCGGCGGCCAGGTCGTCCGTCAGGGGCAGGGCCTCGATGGCCCCGTCGCCGACCTGCAGCCACTCGCGCGAATAGACGTACCAGGGACGACCGTCGGGGGCGACGTAGAGCGTGCCGTCGAGGGTCATCAGGTCCTCGGGCGCGACCGGTTCGCCGTTGCGAACGACCGCGAAGGGGCCATCGGGGCTGTCGGCCATGGCCAGGATCGTGCCTCGCCGGTAGGGGCGACGCTTGCCGGCCGGCGGCAGCAGCGCGGCCTCGTCGTGGAAGGTGGCGAAGAGGAACCAGCGTCCCTGCCATTGGTGGATTTCCGGCGCCCAGGCTCCGCCCTTGAACCAGGCGTCGGCAGGCGCGCGGAAGACGCAACGGGGCTTCTCCCAATCCAGCAGGTCGCGGCTGACGTACATCATCGTCCCCAGCCCCGGCGTTCCGCTGAGCCGCGCGATGTTGGAGGTGTAGAGCCGGTAGAGGCCGGCCTTCTGGTCGGCGACCATGAACGGGTCGTGCAGCGGCATGTTGGGCAGGCGCAGCATCGGCTCGGCGCGAACGGCGGCGGGCGCCAGCGCCAGGGCGGCGGCCCCAAGGGCAATGGCCCGTCGCGAGGTGTCGATGGGCATGCTTCCTCCGGGCGACGCTGTACGAGCCGTGATCTAGGAAGACATGGCGGCGCTTTGCAACGGCGAGGGCAGGGGGCAAGCTGGCGGCGTTGTCGCGGTGTGCGGCAAAGGTCGTGCTGGTCTATCGGTATTTTAGGGCATAAACCTCGACCGATAACGAAGCGTGCGACAGAGGCTGGTCCCAAACCGCCTCGTCCTGAGGAGGAACGCGTTGATCGAGTCGGTTCTGATCGCCAATCGCGGCGAGATCGCGCGCCGGATCATCCGCACCGCGCGCGAGATGGGCGTGCGCACCATCGCCGTCCATTCGGAGGCCGACAGCCACGCCCCGTTCGTGATGGAGGCCGACATGGCCATCCTGATCGGCGGCTCGCCGGCCCGTGAAAGCTATCTCGACCCGGCCAAGATCCTGGCCGCCGCGCGCCAGACGGGCGCCGAGGCGATCCATCCCGGCTACGGCTTCCTCTCGGAGAACGCGGACTTCGCCCAGGCGGTGACCGACGCGGGCCTCGTCTGGATCGGCCCGCCGCCTTCGGCGATCCGCGCCATGGGCCTGAAGGACGCCGCCAAGAAGGTGATGATAGAGGCCGGCGTGCCGACCACGCCCGGCTATCTGGGCGACGACCAGTCGGTCGAACGACTGAGCGCCGAGGCCGGGAAGATCGGCTTCCCCGTGCTGATCAAGGCCGTGGCCGGCGGCGGCGGCAAGGGCATGCGCAAGGTCGATCGGGCCGAGGACTTCGTCGAGGCCCTGGGCTCGTGCCGCCGCGAGGCCGCGGCCAGCTTCGGCGATGACCGCGTGCTGCTGGAAAAATGGGTCACCCGCCCGCGCCACATCGAGGTGCAGGTGTTCGGCGACCAGTTCGGCGAGGTCGTTCACCTGTTCGAGCGCGACTGCTCGTTGCAGCGCCGCCACCAGAAGGTCATCGAGGAGGCTCCGGCCCCCGGCATGGACGAGGAGACCCGCGAGGCCGTCTGCGGCGCGGCCGTGCGCGCGGCCCAGGCCGTCGGCTATGTGGGCGCCGGCACGGTGGAGTTCATCGCCGACGCCAGCGAGGGCCTGCGCGCCGACCGCATCTGGTTCATGGAGATGAACACCCGCCTGCAGGTCGAGCATCCGGTCACCGAGATGGTCACCGGCCAGGACCTGGTCGAATGGCAGCTGCGCGTCGCCTCTGGCGAACCGCTTCCGCTGGCCCAGGACGAGATCGAGTTGCAGGGCTGGGCCATGGAGGCGCGCCTCTATGCCGAGAACCCGGCGACCGGCTTCCTGCCCTCGACCGGGCCGCTGAAGCACTTCCGCCTGCCGGAGGGCGACGTCCGCGTCGACAGCGCGGTCGAGGAGGGCGGAGAGGTCACGCCCTTCTACGACCCGATGATCGCCAAGCTGATCGCCCACGGCGTCGACCGCGAGGACGCCGCCCATCGGCTGGCCGAGGCCTGCAAGCTGGTCGAGGTCTATCCGGTCAAGACCAACGCCGCCTTCCTGGCCGCTTGCGCCAGCCATCCGGACTTCGTCGAGGGCGCGATCGACACCGGCTTCATCGCCGCCCGTCTCGATGAGCTGACCCAGCGCGGGTTCAGCGACGCCCCGACCCTGGCGGCGATCGGCCAGCGGCTGGAAAGCTTCATGGCCGCCGACCAGCCCAAGGCCGATCCGTGGGCCAGCGCGCCCTCGCGCCTGCTGGGCTTCCGCATGGGCGCGCCGCGCGCGGCCATGGAGCTGCCGCTGACCATCGACGGCGCCAGGGTTCCGCTGCGGGTGGGCCTGGTGACGGGGGCCGGCGACGATTGGTCGTGGGACATCACCGTCGAGGACGGCCGGCCGCTGGACGACGTCGACGTGCTGCCCGGAGTCTACGGCCGCGACCCGCTCTACGTGTTCGAGGGCGGCGACGTGCGCGAGTTCGACTTCACGCCCCAGGTCGGCGGGGGCGCGCATGGCGCGGCGTCGGACGGGGCGATCCTGTCGCCGATGCCGGGCAAGGTGGTGTCGGTGGCGGTTTCGGCCGGCCAGGCCGTGACCAAGGGCCAGACCCTGCTGGTGCTGGAGGCCATGAAGATGGAGCACGCCCTGGCCGCGCCGTTCGACGGCGTGGTCGGCGAGCTCGCGGCCGTGGCCGGCGGCCAGGTGGCCGAGGGCGTGGTGCTGGCGCGGCTGGAGGCGTCGGCCTGATCCTTCTCCCCCTGTGGGAGAAGGTGTCGGCCCCCGGGTCCGGCCAAAGGCCGCCCCGAGGATAAACTCCGCCGACGGATGAGGGGTCTCTCAAAAATCAAACGCCGCGACAGCTGATCGGCTGTCGCGGCGTTTCTGTTCATGCGGCCCCTCACCCGACCTCCTTCGGAGGCCACCCTCTCCCGCAAGGGGAGAGGGCCAGCAAAGGGGAGAGGGGGCTCTAAGCCGGCGCCCTCGCCAGTTCGCTGTCCTCGTCCTCGCTCTCGTCCAGCGCGCCAAGCTCGCCTCGGGCCCGCGCCGCCTTGCCGTAGAGGATCTCGAACAGCGGCGAGGCCATCAGGGTGGTGATGATCGCCATCAGCACCAGCATCGAGAACAGCGCCGGGCCGATGATGCCCTTCTGCAGGCCGATGTTGATGATGATCAGCTCCATCAGGCCGCGGGCGTTCATCAGGGCGCCGATGCCGCAGGCCGTGGCGTTGTCCTGGCCGGTGAGGCGCGCGGCGGCCCAGCAGGCGCCGCCCTTGGCCAGGATCGAACCGGCCAGGATCACCAGGGTCACGGCCACCAGGCTGACGCTGTTGACCATGGTCAGCTGGGTGTGCAGCCCCGAGAAGGTGAAGAACATCGGCAGCAGCAGGACGACCGCGAACGGCTCCAGCTGCTTCTTGACCTCGCGGCTCAGCACGCCGCGCGGCAGCACCGTGCCCAGGATGAAGCCGCCGAACACTGCGTGGATGCCCACCGCGTCCATCGCCCAGGCGCTGAGCATGAACAGCATGACCACGACGCCCAGGATGTTGGGCGTGACCTTGCCTTCGCGCTCGGCCCAGCGGCCCAGCGGGGCCAGAAGCTTGGGGCCCAGGGTGATCATGAAGGCGACGAAGACGGCTCCGCCGACGATGGCCTTGATGGCTACGGCCGGGCCGCCGCCGAAGGTGGCCAGCACGATGGCCAGCACCGTCCAGGCGCCGGCGTCGTCGATGGCGCCGGCTGATAGCGACAGGGTGCCGAGCGGGGTCTTCGAGAGGCCGCGCTCGTGGATGATGCGAGCCAGCATAGGGAAGGCGGTGATCGAGATCGCCGCGCCCATGAAGAGGGTGGCCTGGAAGGTGTCGATGCCCTTGCCGAACAGGCCAAGGCTCAGCAGCCACGGCGCGATGGCCACGGCCACCAGGAACGGCGCGGCCATGCCCGACAGCGACACGGCCGCCGCGCTCTTGGCGTTGCTCTTGAAGTGGTCGGCCTGGAAGCCGAGGCCCACCAGGAACATGTAGAGGCCCACGCCCATCTGGGCGCCGACATAGAGGACGCTCTTGGAGTCCTTGGGGAACAGCATGTGCTGGAGGTCGGGCGCCAGCAGGCCGAACAGCGACGGGCCCAGGATCACGCCGGCGATCATCTCGCCCACCACCTGGGGCTGGCCCAGATACTTCTTCGCGAGCCAGCCGACCAGGCGGCTGACGGCGATGATCACGAACATCTGTAGAAAGAAGACAACGCTGAGCTCAGCAGCCGTCATGGTCCCGTTCCCCCGAAATCGCGCCGTCCTTCGACGGTCGCCGTCTCTTCCCTTGACGCTCCGATATCACCGGTCTGGAACCGGACATAGATGTTAAATGATAGCGTTGTCACATAGATGCCGAAGGCGAGCGCTTGCGCGGCCGTCGCAGCGCGCTAAATCGGCTCCATGGCTCTGCACATGATCAAGCTGGTCGTCGGCTGCGACACGATCGACGACCTCGTCGCCTGGCACAAGGAAGGTCATCCGTGGGTGATGCACACCCGCATGACCCCCAAGCGGATCGACGAGATCCTCGACGGGGGCTCGCTGTACCGGGTGTTCAAGGGCCAGGTGCTGTGCCGACAGGCCATCATGGCCATCGATACGGTGGGCGAGGGGCAGAACGCGCGCTGCGAGGTGACGGTGGATCCGACCATCGTTCGTGTCGCGCCCCAGCCGCGCCGGGCCTTCCAGGGCTGGCGCTATCTCAAGCCCGAGGACGCGCCGCCCGACCTGACCGAGGGCGAGGCCGCCGAGATGCCGCCGGAGCTGGCTCGCCAACTCCGGGAGCTTGGCGCCTGGTGATCGTTTAGCGGATCATAAACCCAAGGGTGTGAAGCTGATGGCTCGACCTTCCAGAGGGAGAGCCAAGATGCGACTGGCCTATATGGCGCTCGGCATGGGCCTGCTGTTCCTGGCGATGGTGATCGCCGTCGGCATCGCCCTGGTCGCCAAGGGCTAGGGCGCCCCCATTCACGCGCCCATGTTGTCGATCAGGCGGGTCTTGCCCAGCCAGGCGGCCGCCAGCAGGCGCGCCTTGGCGCCGTTCCCTTCGGCCTGGGGCAAGGCGTCGGGCCCCAGGCGCGACAGGTCGTCGGCGTCGCGGAAATCGAAATAGTCCACCTGCCTGAAGCCGGCGGCCTCGAGCGCGGCCTTGCCGGCGGCTTCGGCCGTCTCGACGCGCTCGCCGGCCTGCACGGCGGCGATGGCGGCTTTCATGGCGTCGGGCAGGGCCACGGCCGCGGCGCGTTCCGCGGGCGAGAGGTAGGCGTTGCGCGAGGAGAGGGCCAGGCCGTCCTCGGCGCGGGCGGTCGGGGCGCCGACGATCTCGACGGGCAGGTCGAGGTCGCGGGTGACGCGGCGTATGACCTGGAGCTGCTGGTAGTCCTTCTCGCCGAAGATGGCGATGTCCGGCTCCGCCTGGATCAGCAGCTTGGTGACGACGGTGGCGACGCCGCCGAAGAACTGCGGGCGGGCCGCGCCTTCCAGCGGTTCGGACACGCCGGTCAGGTTGATCGTCGTGGAAAAGCCCTGCGGGTACATCGCGGCGGCGTTGGGAGCGAACAGCAGGTCGCAGCCGGCGCTTTCCAGCAGCTCGGCGTCGCGCGCCTCGCCGCGCGGATAGGCGTCGAAGTCCTCGTGCGGGGCGAACTGCTTGGGATTGACGAAGACGCTGGCCACGGTGCGCTTCACCCGGGTCTGGGCCAGGCGGACGAGCGACAGGTGGCCGTCGTGCAGAGCGCCCATGGTCGGGATCAGGCCCACCTGCTCGCCGGCGGCCTTCCAGGCGCGGACCTGCTCACGCAATTCGGCGACGGTGCGGACGATACGGGTCATGTCGGGGGACTCTGCTGCGACGCAAAAACGAGCGTTCGGACGCGCGGCTTATGGCCGATATGGGACATCGGGTCCACCTGCGACACCGAGTCTGTGGACGCAGGGCGCCATAAGATTGACGCTAGGAGCGCGCAGGGCGTTTCATGCGCGTTAAGATTTTGGTTAGATTCGCCCGAGTCGGGCGGAACGAAGGAAGAAGCCTATGGCCGAAACGCGCGTGATCGTCGTCGGCAACGAAAAGGGCGGGGCCGGCAAGTCCACCATCGCTATGCACCTGATGACGTCGCTGTTGTACGGCGGCGCCCGGGTCGCGATCATGGACCTGGACCTGCGCCAGTGCACCAGCATGCGGTTCTGCGAGAACCGCGCGGCCTGGCTGGCCGGCAACGACGTCAAGCTGCCGATGCCGCAGACCTTCCGTCTCAGCGACGACGACATCGCCCTGGCGGCGGCGTCGGAGGCCGAGCAGGTGGCCGCGTTCGAGAAGGCGTTCCTGGCCGCGCGCGAGGTGGCCGACTTCGTGCTGATCGACACCCCCGGCGGCGACACCCAGATCACGCGCATGGCCCACGGCCTGGCCGACCTGATCGTCACGCCGATGAACGACAGCTTCGTCGACTTCGACATGCTGGGCCATGTCGACCCGGTGACCATGGAGCTGCAGAAGCCCAGCCTCTACTCCCAGACGGTGTGGGAGGCCCGCAAGGCCCGCGCGATGGCCGGCCAGCGCCAGCCGCTGGACTGGGTGGTGCTGCGCAACCGCCTGGCCACCACCGAGGCCCGTAACCGCAAGCGCCTGGAAGACCGCCTGACGGCCCTGGCCAAGCGCGTTGGTTTCCGCATGGGCCCAGGCCTGCGCGATCGCGTGATCTATCGCGAGCTGTTCCCGTTCGGCCTGACCATCGCCGACCTGTCGACCCAGGTCCGCCCGGTGCCGGTGTCGCTTCAACACCTGGCCGCGCGCCAGGAGCTGCGGGCGCTGATGCATTCGCTTGGCCTGGCCGCCTTCTCGGGCGAAACTCTGCTCGCCGCCCAGTAACCCGCTGGGGCGGCGCCTGAGTCCGCGCATGCTGTTCTATCTGATCCTCGGCGCGGTGGTCGTCGCCTGGCTGCTATGGGGCAAGCGCAAGCCGCTGCTGGCCGGCGAAGGCTGGCGGATCGGCGCGGGCGTCATGTCGGCCGCCGCCTTCGCGGGCGCGGCCTATACCGGCATCCGCAGCCAATGGCCGGTGGCGATCGCCTTGGGCGTGATCGGCCTGTGGTGCGCCACCTCGGCCCGCCAGCGGCCGGTGGTCCGCAAGGTGGCCGAGCCCCGCAAGACCGAACTGTCCGCCAGCGAGGCCCGCTCGATCCTCGGCGTCGACGCCAAGGCCGGCCCCGACGAGATCCAGGCCGCCTATGCTCGCCTGATCCGCCTGGCCCATCCCGACAAGGGCGGCACGGCGGGCCTTGCGGCGCAGCTCAACGCGGCGCGGGACCGGCTGCTGAAGGGGCGGTGAAGGCTCGCACAGGGCTCAAGGAAAAAGCCGGCGACCGCGAGGTCGCCGGCTTTCCTGTTTTCGGCTCTGCCCGAGGTCAGCGCGGGGCGATGACCATGCAGGGCTGGCGCTTGGCGGTGATGGCCGAGCAGGCCGCGCGGGCGGCGTCGGCGGTCATGCCCTGGAACTGGGCGCGGAAGGCGCCGCCGGCGGCGCTGACCACGGCGCCCTCGGCGTCAGCCACGGCCTTGGCGAAGCGATCGCGGACGATGCCCAGCTGCTTGTTGGCCAGGCTCTTGGACTGGAAGGCGCCGACCTGGACGCTCCATTCGCCCTTGGGCTTCCTCGGGGCCGGCTTGGCGGCGTCCTTGGCGGCCTTGAGGGTGGGGGAGACCTTCACCGGGGCGGGCTTGGGGTTGTCGGTCAGCACGATCTTCAGGCCGGCCTGGTCGCCGTCGCCCTCTTCCGAGGAGGGGCGCATGATCGGGCCGGTCGGATCATCCTCGTAGAGGTTGGCGGCGATGCTGGTGCGCTCGCCGTGCGAGCGGCGGCGCATCACGTCGAAGCCGGTGGTCAGCAGGTCTTCCATGTTGTTGTCGCGCCAGGCGGTGGACGAGCCGCCGAGGACCACGGCGATCAGGCGACGGCCGTCACGCACGGCCGAGCCGGCGAGGTTGTAGCCCGAAGCGTTGGTGTAGCCGGTCTTCAGGCCATCGAAGCCTTCCATGCTCGACAGCAGGCGATTGTGGCCGCGGACATAGCCGCCGCGGAACTCGAAGCCCTTGAGGCTGAAGTAGGAATAGTACTGCGGGAAGTCGCGCATCGTGGCGCGCGACAGGATGGCCAGGTCGCGGGCGGTGCTGATCTGGCGGCTGTCGGGCAGGCCCGAGGCGTTGACGAAGCGGGTGTTGCGCATGCCCAGCTCCTGGCCCCTCAGGGTCATCAGGGCGGCGAAGCGGCTTTCGCTGCCGCCCAGCTTCTCGGCCATGGCGGTGGCGATGTCGTTGGCCGACTTCACGGCCATGGCGCGAATCGCCTCGTCGACGCTGAGGCTGTCGCCGGGGCGCAGGCCCATCTTGGTCGGGGCCTGGGCGGCGGCGCGCGGCGAGATCGGCACGCGGTCCGTCAGCTTCAGGCGGCCTTCGCTGAGCGCCTCGAAGGTGAGGTACAGCGTCATCACCTTGGTGACCGAAGCCGGGTAGCGGGGGCTGTCGGCCCGTTTATCGTAAAGGACCTCGCCCGAGTTGGCGTCGATCACGATGGCCGCGTACTTGGGTTCGGCGGCGTTCAGCTGCAGGTACGGGATCTGGGCCGAAGCGACGGTGGGAGCAGCGACGCCAAACAGCGTAGCCGCGGCAAGGCCGGCGGCGACGAGGAGGCGACGGGCGGAGTTAAGCTTGGCGAACATGCGACAAACGTCCGTCATTTGAACTGAGCGGTTCCGCACCGCCACACGCGTGAGAGCTAGCATGCGCGTTGTCGCCTTACGCCAAAGTAAACAACTGGTGAGCGATTTCGCCGCAGATTAAGATAAAACTTAGGCGTTGCGGCAACGCTTCGCCCGCCATGCGTTCAGCGCACGGAGCAGCTTCACCTAGGGTTATGGTGCGCTGCACAAAATCGTTTGACTGCTGCACTGCAACATGAGAAAACCATGTCGTCCCAACGCATGGCGCGGGATCGCGACCGGAAAACCCTAACAAGGTCGCGTCGTCCCACCATGACCCGCCCAGGAGCCCTCCCCATGGCCGTCACCGAGACCCTGAAGAGCACCGTCGAGCAATACTCCACCGCCAGCAACCAGGCGTTCAAGGATGGTGTCGAGAAGTCGCTGGCCGCCCTGGCCGAAGCCAACACCCATTCGAAGAAGAACCTCGAAGCCGTCGTCGCCTCGGTGACCGCCGCCACCAAGGGCGCCGAAGCCCTGGGCGCCGAAGCCTTCGCCTACTCGAAGAAGGCCGCCGAGGATCAAGTCGCCGCGGCCAAGGCCCTGGCCGGCGCCAAGAGCGTGCAGGAAGCCGTCGAACTTCAGACCGCCTGGGCCAAGTCGGCGCTGGAAGCCTACATCGCCCAGCTGAGCAAGGCCTCGGAGATCGTCTCGGCCTCGATCAAGGACTCGGTGAAGCCGCTGAACGAGCGCGTCACCGCCACGGTCGAGAAGTTCCAGGCCGCTCGCTAATTCGAGATTTGGAACGGCCCCGCTTGCGGGCCGTTTCATAAGTCTACCCAGCCTTCAGGCTCGGACCTCGCGGTCCGGGCCTTTTTTCTTGTGCGCCTTGGCCCGGACCCTGCGTCCGGGCCTTTTTTCTTGTGCGAAGGCGCGCCCTTGCTAAGCATGCGCTCTCGGTAAGGGAGCGTTTGAATGTCGAAGGTGGAAGAGCGTCTGGCGGGTCTGGGGATCACGCTGCCGCAGCCGGTGGCCCCGGTGGCCAACTACGTGCCGTTCGTGCGCTCGGGCAACCTCGTCCACATCTCGGGCCAGATCTCGATCGATCCGGCCGGCGGCATCAAGGGCACGGTCGGCGTCGACGTCGACCTGGAGACCGCCCAGAAGGCCGCGCGGCTGTGCGGCGTCAACCTGCTGGCCCAGATCAAGGCCGCCGTCGGCGACCTCGACAAGGTGGCCCGGGTGGTCAAGCTGGGCGGCTTCGTGCAGGCCGGCCCGGACTTCATCGACATTCCCAAGGTCATCAACGGCTGCTCGGACCTGATGGTCGAGGTGTTCGGCGACGCCGGCCGCCACGCCCGCTCGGCGGTCGGCGTCTACAAGCTGCCGCTGGGCTTCGCCGTCGAGGTCGACGCGGTGGTGGAGGTCTTCTAATGCGCGCGCGTCCGCGGCCCGGGACCGAGGTGTTCGGCGAAGCGTGGGAGCGCCTCTTCGATCCGCCGATCGCGCACCGGGGCCTGTGGACGCCGGGCGGCGCGCCCGAGAACTCGCTGGCCGCCTTCCAGGCCGCCTGCGCAAAGGGTTACTCCATCGAGCTGGACGTGCAACTGACGGCCGACGGCCAGGCGGTGGTCTTCCATGACGATCGCCTGGAGCGCCTGACGGGCGTGGAGGGGCGCCTGCGAGACCACACCGCGGCCGAACTCGGCGCGATGAAGCTGTCGGGGACCGACGAGACCATTCCGACCCTGGCCGACGCCCTGGCGGTGATCGGTCACCGGGCCATGGTCCAGATCGAGCTCAAGACCCCGTTCGGCGAGGTCGGCGAGCTGGAGAAGAAGGTCTCGGAGATCCTGATCGACCACAACGGTCCGATCGCCGTGATCGGCTTCAACCCGTACTCCCACGCCTGGTTCGCCGACCACAATCCGCAGGTGCTGCGGGGGCTCGATTCCTATGCCTGGAACGACGAGAGCGCCCGCAAGCTGGCGCCGGAACTGCGCAAGTCGCTGGCCGCGTTGGAGCAGGTCGAGATCGCCCGGCCTGATTTCCTCGCGCTGGGCCTGGATATGCTGCCCAGCCCGCGCGCCGACGTCTTCCGCGCCAAGGGCATGCCGATCGTCGCCTGGACGGTGCGCTCGCCCGAGCAGTGGGACGCCGTTTCCGACCATTGCGACAACCTGATCTTCGAGGGCTTCGCTGCGTGAGTTCGCTTAAGGCGGAGGTGCGCATCCACCGCCGCATCGCCGACATCGGCAAGGAAGCATGGGACGCCTGCGCCGGAATTTCCGGCGATCCCTTCGTCAGCTTCGACTTCCTCGACATCCTCGAAGAGAGCGGTTGCGCCAGCGATCGCACCGGCTGGGCGCCGCACCACGTCAGCGTCTCCGACACCGACGGCGCCATCGCCGGGGTGATGCCGCTCTATCTGAAGAACCACAGCCAGGGCGAATACGTCTTCGACCACGCCTGGGCCGACGCCTACGAGCGGGCAGGGGGCGCCTACTATCCCAAGCTCCAGTGCTCGGCGCCGTTCTCGCCGGTGACCGGGCCGCGCCTGATCGCCCGGCCGGACGTCGATCCGGACGAGGCGCGCTCGGCCCTGCTGGGCGGCGCGCTGACACTGTGCGAGCGGATCGGCGCCTCGTCGCTGCACGTGACCTTCCCCACGGAAGACGAGTGGGACTGGATGGGCGACCGCGGCCTGCTGCGCCGGCAGGACCAGCAGTATCACTGGGAAAACGCCGGCTACGCCACCTTCGACGACTTCCTGGCGGCCCTGTCGGCCAACCGCCGCAAGACCATCCGCCGCGAGCGCCGCGACGCCCAGGACGGGTTGGAGATCGTCGCCCTGACCGGCGACGAGCTGACCCACGAGCACTGGGACGCCTTCTTCGCCTTCTACATGGACACCGGCGGCCGCAAGTGGGGCCGGCCGTACCTGAACCGCCGCTTCTTCTCGCTGCTGCAAGAGCGGATGGCCGACAAGGTGCTGCTGATCCTGGCCCGGCGGCCGGGCGGGCCGTGGATCGCCGGCGCGCTGAACCTGCTCGGCCGCGACTGCCTCTACGGCCGCCACTGGGGCTGCACCGAGGACGTACCGTTCCTGCATTTCGAGCTCTGCTACTACCAGGCCATCGAGCACGCGATCCGCCTTGGCCTGCCGCGCGTCGAAGCCGGCGCCCAGGGCCAGCACAAGATCGCCCGTGGCTACCTTCCCAGCGCCGTCTATTCGGCCCACTGGATCGCCGACCCGGCCCTGCGCGAGCCCGTCGCCCGCTACCTGGAGCGCGAGCGCGAGGCGGTGACGCAGGACATGGCGATGCTCACCGAGGAGTTCTCACCGTTTAGGCACGAGGCCTAGGGGCGCTTTCCCAGGCTAGTGCAGGCTGACCTCGGCCACCTTGTCGCGATAGTCGCGCTTGGGGTCATGGCCCAGCATCAGCTTCATGCCGGCGAACAGGCTGTTCTCGTTGAGCCAGATGCGGGCGTGCTCGGGATCGAAGCGCAGCAGGCGAAGCGTCGGATCGGTCTTGCCGGTGAACCAGGCGGCGACGAACGGGCTCCAGAGGCCGTCGATGGCCTGGCGGTCATTGTCGATCCGCAGGCGGCCGTCGATCTCGGCGAACAGGTCGTGGCCCTTCGAGGCGAAATGCATCACCGCGTCGCGCTCGCGGTCGAGAGCGGCGACCATGTCGCAGTCGGCGGAGGTGAAGATCCAAAGCGGGCCGCCTTGCTCGCTTTCCATCAGGGCGGTCATCGGCTGGCTGTGGCCGCCCTCGACGTCGCGCAGGCCCAGCATGACGGTCCGGTCGGCCTTCAGGGTCTTCCAGAACTTGGCGGTTAGATCGGCTTCCTTGGACATGGTCTTGTCCTCCCGCCGTCAAAACGTGGCCGCGCCCGGCGCCGTTCCGTCAGGAACGGTCCCAGGCCGCTTTCAGCAGGGCCTTCACTTCGTCGTCGACCTCGGCCGGGGAGGCGAGGCTCAGCTTGGCCTTCAACCGCTCGGACCAGCTCTCGTTCTTCGGTTCGGACAGGCGAGGGGAGGCGTCGGGCGTCAGGGCCAGGCCCAGCGACACCGTTCCGCCCTTCACCGGCTTGGCGGCCGCGAACTGCACCTTGCTGGACCAGGCGGTGAAGGCCTTGCGCTGGCCGGTGACGAGGCCCGGGAAGTCGGCCACGGCCGCCTCGATCGCCGCCAGGATCGCGCTGGAGGCCGGGTCGGTCCACAGCGCCGCGCGCAGGCCTTCGGCGTCGTCCCAGCCCAGTTCGGACGGGAAGGCTGCGCCCAGGATGTGGGCGGCGCGATTGACGCCCAGGCCGTGGTTGGCCTTCAGCCAATCCACCCGAGCCTTGGGCTTGGTCTCCTTGCAGTCGCGGCGGACGATCTCGACCCATTGCTCCAGGGTCTTGCCGGTGTCGCGTTCGAGGCTGGCCTGCACCGAGGCGAACCACTTCTTCTGGCGTTCGGTCAGGCCCTGGCCCGTCTCGTCGGTCTTGCCCACGCTTGCGCCCCTTCCCTGGTTTGCTAGAGCCTGTCCCACGCAATGGAGACGACCATGAGCCTTCACGGAACCTACGACCCGGACAACATCTTCGCCAAGATCGTTCGCGGCGAGATCCCGAGCGTGAAGGTTTTCGAGGACGACGAGGTCCTGGCCTTCATGGACGCCTTTCCGCAGTCGCGCGGCCACCTGCTGGTGATCTCCAAGACCTCCAAGGCGCGCAACGTGCTGGAGGCCGAGCCCAAGACCCTGGGCCGGCTGATCGGTGCGGTGCAGAAGGCGACCCGCGCGGTGACCCAGGCCCTGAAGCCCGACGGCGTGGTCGTCACCCAGTTCAACGGCGCCCCGGCCGGCCAGACGGTGTTCCACCTGCATTTCCACGTCATCCCCCGCTACGAGGGCGAGGCCCTGGGCCGTCACGGCGGCGGCATGGCCGATGTCGAGGAGCTGAAGGCCCTGGCCGCGAAGATCAGCGCGGCGCTCTAAAGCTTCAGGTTGCCGGGCCTTGCGAACCTCGCCATACGGAGGCGGGGGCTGCATGAGACTTCATCCGATCACCTGGATCCTGCTTGGGTCGGCCGGCGTGCAGCTGGGCGTGCTGGCGCTTCACGTCCTCGGCGTCGCCCAGGCGGCCGGCGAGGCGTCGCAACTGGCGACCTCTGCCGGCTACGAACCGGAGATCCTCCAGGCCTGGCTCGGCCGGTCGCTGGGGGAGGTGCTGCAGCGCCTCGGCGCGATCGTGGTCAATGCCGGCCTGGCCGCCTGGGTCGAGTTCCTGGCCCGCACCTACCGAGATCTACGCGCGGCGAACGCGCTGGGAGACGCTTTATGCCCGACGCCCTGGACGCCCCCGCCGATCATGCCTTCGCGTTCATTCGCCGCCTGCATCCGGTGACCCGCATCGTGGCGGCCGCCGGCCTCGTCAGCTTCTGCGGCGACCTGATGCAGCTGGTCGGCATCGTCTCGGCGTTCCAGCATGGGGCGGCCGCTCAGCCGATGGGCGCCACGATCGCGGGGTTCCTGACCAGCCTCGGCTATACGATAGGCTATGTCGGCGCGGCCGCGACGGTGGAGTACCTGTTCCGCATCTGGCGCGAAGTGAAGGCGATCCGCGAGCGCGGCTGACGCGCGACATCGGCGGGGGCCGATACCTGGTCGGCGAACGATACAGGTCTCGTCATCCGGGCTGAAGGCGCGCGTCAGGGGCAGGGGCGGGATTTCTCGCGCTCTCACGGGCCCGCAGCGACGCGAGGTCCCGGCGCCCCGGCTTTGCGTGGCCTGGGTGATAAGCTTGTAAGCCGTTGAAAATCAGGGCGACGCGATCGGCGGTGGTTGGCGCGCCCGCTAAGGCAGCAGCTTGATCAGCGCGGTCGAGATCGACACCAGCACCGCCATGCCGCCCAGCAGCGCCCAGCCCTGGAGCCGGATCTTCTCACTGAGATCGGCGCGGATGCGGGCCTCGGTGAGGGCGATCTCGCTTTTGAGCTCAGTCTTGGTCGCCAGAAGCTCCGAGCGGGTGGCGAGGTCGGAAATGTCGGGAAGCATCGTCGTCTGCTGCACCAGTTCCACGACGGCTTCGGCCGCGCGCGCCTCCATCCCCGCTTCACGCAGGCGCTTTGAAGCGCTCAGGGTGTCGAAAGGGATGTTGCTCATGAACTCACGCTACTCGTTCGTTCTCGTTTTGTCTAAATCCTTCGCGTGAGCCGGGGCGAACCTTTCCGGCCTCGAGGCTTTCCACAGAAGGCCCAGCTTCGACGGCCGGCGAAGGACAGCGAATGACCGATACCCTGGCCCGGCGAGGGCTCTACCGCCTGGTCTATGCCAGCCGGGCGACCGATCCGGCGGCCATCGACGAGACGCTGCGGGCGGTGGTCGCCAAGTCGATCCAGAACAATCGCATCGACGACATCACCGGTTTCCTGGCGGCGGGAGAGGGGCGGTTCCTGCAAGTGCTGGAGGGGCCGGGCCAGACGGTCGCGCAGGCCTATGAGCGCATCGGCGCTGATCCTCGCCACGACGAGATCGTGCTGATCGCCGACGGTCCGGCCGAGCGTCGCCTCTTCACCGACTGGAACATGGGCCAGCGGCGCCTGGAGGCGCAGGACGCCTCGGCGCTGTCGGAGGTGGGGTTGGAGCATTTCACGCCCGCCGGCCTGGACGAGGAGCGGGCCATCCGCCTGCTGTCGCTGCTGGGCGCCCGCCACCTGCGCTAGCCAAGGAAAAAGGCCCGGATCGCTCCGGGCCTTCTCCAGTCTCAAGCGGCTCTTGGCCTTATTCGGCCAGGGCCGGCTCCTCGGCGTCGTCCGACTTGCCGGACTTGCCTTCGGCGGCGCTTTCGATCTCGAAGCCGATCTTGCCGTTCTCGAGCACCACCTTGACGTGGCCCCCGCGGACGAGGCGGCCAAACAGGATGTCGTCGGCCAGCGGCTTCTTGATGTGCTCCTGGATGACCCGGGCCAGCGGACGGGCGCCGTAGAGCTCGTCGAAGCCGTTCTTGGCCAGCCAGTCGGCCGCGTCGTCGGCCAGCTCGATCGTGATGTTGCGGTCGGCGAGTTGCGCCTCCAGCTGCATGACGAACTTCTGGACGACCTGGCGGATGATCTCCGGCGTCAGCGGCTTGAAGGCCACCGTCGCGTCCAGGCGGTTGCGGAACTCCGGCGTGAACAGGCGCTTGAGGGCGGCCTCTTCCTCGCCTTCGACCTTGGAGCGGCCGAAGCCGATCGACTGCCGCTGGGCGTCCGAAGCGCCCGCGTTGGTGGTCATGATCAGGACCACGTTGCGGAAGTCGACCTTCTTGCCGTTGCTGTCGGTCAGGGTGCCGTTGTCCATCACCTGCAGCAGGATGTTGTAGACATCCCCGTGCGCCTTCTCGATCTCGTCGAGCAGGACCACGGCGTGCGGGTGCTGGTCGACCGCGTCGGTCAGCTGACCGCCCTGGTCGAAGCCGACATAGCCGGGAGGGGCGCCGATCAGGCGGCTCACGGTATGGCGTTCCATGTATTCCGACATGTCGAAGCGCAGCATCTCGATGCCGAGCGTCAAGGCCAGTTGCTTGGCCGCTTCGGTCTTGCCGACGCCGGTCGGGCCGCTGAACAGATACGAGCCGATCGGCTTGTTCGGTTCGCGCAGGCCGGCGCGGGCCAGCTTCATGGCGGCCGACAGCTGGGTCAGGGCTTCGTCCTGGCCGAACACCGCGCGCTTCAGGTCGGTCTCGAGTTCCTTGAGGGCCTCGGTGTCCGACTTGCTGACCGACTTCGGCGGGATACGGGCGATCTTGGCGACGACCGCCTCGATCTCCTTGACGCCGATGGTCTTCTTGCGGCGGCTTTCCGGCAGCAGCATCTGGCCCGCGCCCGCCTCGTCGATCACGTCGATCGCCTTGTCGGGCAGCTTGCGGTCGGTGATGTACTTGGCCGACAGCTCCACCGCGACCTTCAGGGCCTCGGCGGTGTACTTCAGCTTGTGGAAGTCCTCGTAGTAGGTCTTCAGGCCCTTGAGGATCTTGATGGTGTCTTCCACCGTCGGCTCGTTCACGTCGATCTTCTGGAAGCGACGGACGAGCGCCCGGTCCTTCTCGAAGTGCTGGCGGAACTCCTTGTAGGTGGTCGAGCCCATGCAGCGCAGGGTGCCCGAGGCCAGGGCGGGCTTCAGCAGGTTGGACGCGTCCATCGCCCCGCCGCTGGTCGCGCCGGCGCCGATGACGGTGTGGATCTCGTCGATGAACAGCACCGCGTTCGGGTGGTTCTCGAGCTCCTTGACCACCTGCTTGACGCGTTCCTCGAAGTCGCCGCGATAGCGGGTGCCGGCCAGCAGCGCGCCCATGTCGAGCGAGTAGATGGTGGCTTCCGCCAGGACTTCGGGAACCTGGTGGGTGATGATCTTGCGCGCCAGGCCTTCGGCGATGGCGGTCTTGCCGACGCCGGGGTCGCCGACGAGCAGCGGGTTGTTCTTGGTGCGGCGGCACAGGATCTGGATCGCGCGTTCCACTTCGTTCGCGCGGCCGATCAGCGGGTCGACCTTGCCCTGGCGGGCCTTTTCGTTGAGGTCGACGCAGTAGGCCTCGAGGGCCTCGCCGCCGGTCTTGGTGTTGGGCTTTTCCTGGTCTTCCTCGACCGCGGTCGCGCCCTTGGCGGCCTTGGGTTCGGAAGCGCCGGCCTTCTTGGCGATGCCGTGGGCGATGAAGTTCACCGCGTCGTACCGCGTCATGTCCTGCTCCTGCAGGAAGTAGGCGGCGTGGCTCTCGCGTTCGGAGAAGATGGCGACCAGGACGTTGGCGCCGGTCACTTCCTCGCGGCCGGACGACTGGACGTGGATCACGGCGCGCTGGATCACGCGCTGGAAGCCCGCCGTGGGCTTGGCGTCCTCGTCGTCGTCGACCACCAGGGACGACAGTTCGACGTCGAGATAGTTGACCAGGCTCTTCTTCAGAGCGGCCAGGTCCACGTCGCAGGCGCGCATTACGCCGGCGGCGTCGTCGTCGTCGGTAAGCGACAACAGCAGGTGCTCGAGGGTCGCGTACTCATGCTTTCGCTGATTGGCGTACGCGACGGCGCGATGCAGGGATTCTTCGAGAGGACGCGAAAAAGAGGGCAAGGGGAGGCTCCTCAATCCTTTTCCATGGTGCACTGCAGCGGGTGCTGATGTCTGCGGGCTGAGTCGATCACTTGAGCGACCTTGGTCTCTGCGACTTCGTAAGTGAATACGCCGCAGACCCCGACGCCGTTCTGGTGAACGTGCAACATGATCCGTGTCGCGTCTTCGCGCGACTTGTTGAAGAACCGTTCGAGCACGTAAACGACGAACTCCATGGGGGTGTAGTCGTCGTTCAGGATCAGTACGCGATAAAGCGAGGGCTTCTGCGTCTTCGGCTTCACTTCCGTGACGACCGAAGAGCCCGCGCCGTTATTCTGTCCGCCTTGCTTTCGCTCGGCCATCGACCGCTTTCTCCCGGCGGGAAGCAAATCACCCGCCTTCATGAATTAGATATGGAAAAGCGGCGGCTTTGGAAGAGGCCGCCGCCCGACTGCGCCGCTTTAGCACAGGGGCGCCATCGAAATCGGCTTCACGTTTGGGAGAGCGGCGAAGGTGGCCTGTGCGTTCCCGCGGCGAGGCTGCGAAATGGTGTGCGGCGCGTTGTCGCGCAAGGGGGCGGGGGAGTGCTTGTTCCTTCTCCCCTTGCGGGAGAAGGTGTCGGCGAGAGCCGACGGATGAGGGGTCTCTCAGACGGCCTGACACAGCGCCCAGCCGTTCAGTTTCGCTGTGGCGCCGTTCATCGACCCCTCACCCGACCCGCTTCGCGGGCCACCCTCTCCCGCAAGGGGAGAGGGGATCGGGAAGTCAGCCCGTCACCGTGTAGATCATGATCCCGGTGGCCACCGACAGGTTCAGGCTGTCAGCGCGGCCGCGCATGGGGATCTTGACGTTGACGTCGCAGGCGGCGGCCAGTTCCGGCGGCAGGCCCTGCTGCTCATTGCCCATCAGGATCAGCGACGGCTTCACGTAGTCGGCGCTCTTGTGGTCGACCGTGGCGGTCAGCAGGGTGCCGACCACGCTGCCGGGCCATTCCTCGCGCCAGGCCAGGAACTCCTGCACGCTGGCCTTGGCGATCTTCACGGCGAAGACCGAGCCCATGGTCGCGCGCACGCCTTCCACCGAATAGGGATCGACGCAGTCGCCGACCAGGATCACCCCGCCGGCGCCGGCCGCGTCGGCCGTGCGGATGATGGTGCCGAGGTTGCCCGGATCGCGAACGGCTTGGAGAGCCACCCAGCAGTCGGCGCTTTGCGGCACGATGGCCGACAGCGGCGTGTAGACTTGGCGGAAGACGCCGACCACCGCTTGGGGATTGTCGCGGCGCGAGACCTTTTCCAGGATCTCGCGGTTGACCTCTATGACCTCGCCGCCAGCCGCGGCGCAGGCCTTGGCGGCCTTCTGCAACATCGGATGGTCGGCGGCGTCGGGGCCGTACATCAGGATCTTGGGCGCGTGGCCGCAGTCGATCGCCTCGATGACGATCTTCAGGCCCTCGGCGAGGAACAGGCCGCTGTCCTCGCGCTCCTTGCGCATGTGCAGGGCGCGGACGGCTTTCACCGTGGCGTTGGTCAGCGAGGTGACGGTCTTGACGCTCATGTCTGTCTCAGGCCTCCGACGACCAGCGGGCGAAGAACGACAGGCCGATCTGGCGGTCGCCCTTGTCTTCCACGAGGGACAGCTCGCCCCAGTCGATGACGCCGGCGCGTCCGTCCAGCGCCTGGGCCAGCAGGCCCGACATGGCCGCGCCCGAGACACGGGCCGCATAGGCGTTCATCAGCAGGAAGTCGGCGTCTTCCGCCAGCAGCGCCGCGCAGTCGGCGGCCAGGGCCGGCAGGTCCTCGAACAGGCGCCAGACCTCGCCGTCGGGGCCGCGGCCGAACTTCGGCGGGTCGAGAATGACGCCGTCATAGACGTTGCCGCGCCGCACTTCTCGGGCGACGAAGCGGCGGGCGTCCTCGACGATCCAGCGGATCGGCTTGTCGGCCAGGCCTGCGAAGGCGGCGTTCTCGCGCGCGAAGCCGACCGACTTCTTGGAGGCGTCGACATGGGTGACGTGGGCCCCGGCGGCGGCGCAGACCAGGCTGGCCACGCCGGTGTAGCCGAACAGGTTCAGGATCTTGGGCTGGCGGCCGCGGGCCTTGGCGAAGGCGCGCACGCGCTCGTCCTGCCAGGCCCAGTTGGCGGCCTGCTCTGGGAAGAAGGCCAGGTGGCGGAACGGCGTGAACTGGCCGTGGAACTTCGCCTCGCCCCAGGCCAGGTCGAACTTCTCGATCGGCTTGCCGCGGAAGCGCCAGCGGCCGGCCTCGTCCTCGTCGGACGGGTCGAACACGGCGTCGGCCTCGTCCCAGGCGCTGGCCGGCAGGCGCGGTTCCCAGAAGCACTGCGGCTCGGGGCGGACGACGGTGTAGCGGCCGTAGCGCTCAAGCTTCTTGCCGCGCCCGCTGTCGAGCAGGGCGTAGTCGGCCCAGCCGGTGGTGCGCATGACGAGGGGAGAGGCGGCGATGGTCGGGTGCATGGCCTCGCCATACGCGCTCAGGCCAAGCGTCGTCCAGCCCGAGGCGTATGCGGGGTCTTGTCCCAGTGGTGCGGGCGGCGCACAAACTGCCATAGCGCATGGCATCCGGCCCATCCCTGCAACAGCCAGATCAGCGGCAGGCCCAGCAGGTCCAGCGCCTTGGCCGACCCGCCCGCGCGCCGTCTTCCGACCACGGCGGCGATGGCCGACCCGCTCCAGGCGTAGGTGAAGAGCACCAGGCCCGGCCCGTCGATCACGGCATGGCCGTCTGGCGCCAGGTCCAGCAGGATCATCAGGACGACGCCTGCGAAGATCGGCGCATGCAGATGCGTCGAGACCAGCGATAGGAAGAGGGTCAGGAACAACGCCAGGGCCACGCGTGGTCGCCGGGCGGCGGGACCGCGCAGATGCACCAGCAGGGTCGCCAGGTGTCCCTTGATCCAGCGCGCTCGCTGCGGACGCCAGGCCTTCCAGGTGGTCGGGGCGGTCTCCAGAGTCGGCCGGGCGATGACGTCGAGCGCGTAGCCGGCGGCGGCCAGCCGGAAGCCGACGTCGGCGTCCTCGGTCACGTTGAAGGCGTCCCAGCCGCCGACGGCTTTCAAGGCCGCGACCGCGAAGTGGTTGCTGGTGCCGCCCAGCGGAAAGGCCAACCGCCAGCGGGCCAGCGCCGGCAGCAGCACCTCGAAGTGGGCGGCGTACTCCTGCTGGAACTGGCGGGGCAGAAGCCCCGATATGGCCGGGATCTCGATGCGCAGCGGCGCCTGCAGGCAGGCCAGGGCCGCCGGTCCCGCGGCGAAGCAGGCGGCGGCCTCTCGCAACTGGCCCGGATCGGGCGCGTCCTCGGCGTCGTAGATGACCAGGATCTCGCCCCGGGCCCGCTCCAGGGCGTGGTTGCAGGCCCTGGGCTTGGTCTTGGGGCCGCCCGGCGGCACGATCAGCACCTGGACGAAGGCGGGCAGGTCGAGGGCGTGAAAAGCCGCGATGGTCTCGGCGTCGTCGGCCTCCAGCACGATCAGGGCCTGCAGGCGGTCGCGCGGATAGTCCAGGCGGTCGAGGCTGGCGACCAGCTCGGCGGCGACGGAGGCTTCCTTGTAGAGCGGCGCCAGCAACGTGTAGGCGGGCAGGGCGTGATCGGGGAGGGGCGGGGCCGCGTTCACGCGGCGAGGCGTGAGGGCCGCGACCAGCCGCAGCGTCGCCAGCAGCGCGAAGAGAGCCAGGCCCGACCATCGTAGAACTTCGAGCGTTGGGCCGGGCGCGAGCGCAATCGCAACGCACAGCCCGAGGCCGGCCAAGGCCAACATGACGCCCTGCGCCTGGCTCAGCCGCCGATGCGCGCCGTCGGCGATCGGAAGCGGCGAGACCCGTGGCGGATCGGGCAGGACGGCATGGTCCAGCCCATCGACGTGCAGCCGCCGTTCCTCGCGCGCCATGTCGCCCCCTCAGCTTGGCCTCATCGGCGGGAGCGACTCGATTAATTCAACTATAAAGTGTCAAACGGAAAAATACGCGTTCTACGTAAAACGGTGTTCCGCTTGTCGGGTCTGGGTGATTCCCGTTTAGTGTCAGGTCGGGGAAGAGGGAGGAAGTACCGTATCGTGACCGTCGCGTTGAAGAAGCCGCCCAGGTCCGCCCGCAAGCCCAAGGGCGACGGCCACATGCGCCGGGGCGAGATCCTGGCCGCCGCCGAGAAGATCTTCATCGCCGAGGGCTACGCCGGGGCGACGATCCGCAAGATCGCCGACGCCGTGGGCGTGTCCTCGACCGCGCTCTACATGCACTTCCGCGACAAGGACCAGATCCTGCTGGAGATCGGCAAGGAGGCCATCGAGAAGCTGCTGTCGATCAACGTCGCCCTGTCGCAGGAGCCGATCGACGCGGTGGAGAAGGTGCGGCGCATGCTCGACGCCTACATGCGCTTCGCCTTCGAGAACCCCAATACCTACCAGCTGGTGTTCTGCGGCTCGAACGAGGCGATCTCGGTGGAGAAGCAACAGGCGGTGTCCGACCTCGGCGACCGCTGCTTCGACGAGTTCAGCGGCCCGATCCGCGAGATCGCCGCCGCCGGCCGGCTGAAGACCGGCACTGCCGAGAGCGCCGCCCAGGTGCTGTGGGCCGCCTGCCACGGCATCGTCTCGCTGGTCATCACCAAGCCCAGCCGCAACTGGGCGCCGGCCGAGGAACTGATGCAGGTCACGCTGGACGGGGTGATGCACGGCCTGATCGCCGAGAGGTAGCGCCGGGCGCGGGCGAGTGACAAACGGTCGCACCCGCCGAATTTCCCCGCGTGGCCAGAAGCTTAGCTGGTCCTCGCAAATACAACATCGTTCGATGGCGCGATGGTGGTAGCGGGTTAACTCTTGGGCCCTAGAGCCCCGCCGCATGAGCAGACTTCATGTTGTGTGTGCGGGCCTCGTGGTCCTGGCCTGGGCGAGCGGTGCGAACGCCCAGGAGGCGTCCCTGCTGGACGCGGTCAAGGCCGGCAAGCCGCTGCTGGAGATCCGCGCCCGATACGAGCGCTACGACCAGACCAAGACCGCCACCCTGCGCAACAACGCCGAGGGCACGACGGTGCGCACGCGCTTTGGCTGGGAGACCGGCGCCTGGCATGATGTGAAGGCCCTGATCGAGTTCGACGACGTCCGTCGCGTGGGCCCCGAGCATTTCGCCATCACCACCCCGGGCGTCTCCACGCCCCTGAACGGCGCCGACAAGGCCCGCTTCCCGGCGATCAACGATCCCAACGTCACCGAGGTGAACCGCGCCCAGCTGCAATGGACGCCGTCCAAGGCGCTGCAACTGACGGCCGGCCGCCAGAAGATCCAGTTCGACGACCAGCGCTTCGTGGCCGCCGCCGCCTGGCGCCAGGACGAGCAGACCTATGACGGCCTGCGCGCCGATCTGTCGCTCAGCCGCTTCAAGGGAACCTATGTCTACGTCACCCGGGTCAACCGGGCGCTCGGCGAGCGGCGCGACTGGGACAGCGACAGCCATTTCGTCAACGCCAGCTGGACGTTCTCCGAGGCGCTCAAGGCCACGGGCTTCGTCTACGCCCTGGATTTCTCGGACTCGCCGCTCAACACCTCGATCACCAAGGGCGTGCGTGGCGCGGGCAAGGCCAAGGCCGGACCCTACACCCTGACCTATTCCGGCGGCTTCGCCCGCCAGAGCGACTATCACCGCGCCACCGCCGACTACGAACTCGACTATCTGGGCGGCGAGATCGCGGCCACGCGCGGGATCTATACGGCTCAGCTGGGCTATCACACGCTGGAAGGCGACGGCGCGCGGGGCTTCGGCGCGCCGCTGGGCGCGGCCCACGGCTTCTACGGCTGGGCCGACGCCTGGTCGTCGCTGGGCGGCAACAAGAGCTTCTCCGACGGCCTCGACGACCTGAACTTCACCGTCACGCTGAAGCCGAAGATCAAGGTGCGCAACTTCTCCAGCCCCGAGCTGCTGGTCCGCTATCACGACTTCGACGACGACCGGACGGGCGCCGACCTCGGCCACGAGTGGAACGCCCAACTGACGGCGACCATCGCCCCGAAGCTTTCAGCCCAGCTGAAGTACGCCGGATTCGACCGGGTAACGAGCGTGCCGACCGGTACTCCGGCGCCGCCCGCCTCGCGCAAGAAGGTGTGGTTCACCCTCGAGTACAAGCTCTGAACTCCTCCGTGAGGGGAGGATGGCGCCCGGTTTACGGGCACCGCCCAAGCTTTGGGCGCCGTGCTGCTGCGCAAAAACAGGCGCCGCACCTGCGAAACGACCGATAACGACGGTTTGTCGATTGCCGTTCCCCGGTGGTCGATGCGTCCCTGATCACGACACGCGGGGCAACGACGTTCCGCGACGGGCCGCAAGGCCCTGACGCCGACGATGGGGTCGGCGACTGTTTTGGACAACGACGTCCGGAGGGGGCTCGCGCCCTCGCCGGGCGTTTTTTTTTGGCCTTAAGGGGAAGAGGCATGAAGACGACGAGGGCCGGGCTGACGCTCGGCGCTGGGCTCGCGGCGCTGCTGTGGGCATCGGGAACGCACGCTCAGACGACAACGCAAACCGCGCCGCCGGCCGTCGAGTCGCCGGTCGCTGAAGTGGAGGCCGTCGCCGAGGCGGCCGAACCGCCGCCGCCGCCCGCGCCGCCGCCGACCTTCAGCGACCAGATGCTGGCCGGCAAGCCGATCTTCGAGGTGCGGGCGCGCTACGAGACCGTCGACCAGGCCAATCTGCGCGAGCGGGCCAACGCCTACACGGTGCGCACCCGGCTCGGCTGGGAGACCGGCGACTTTCACGGCCTCAAGGGCCTGATCGAGTTCGAGGACGTCCGCCAGATCGGCCCCGAGCACTACGCCGTCAACGTGCCCGGCGCGACCACGCCGCCGCTGAACGGCGCCGACAAGGCCCGCTATCCGATCGTCAACGATCCTGACGTCACCGAGGTCAACCGCGCCCAGGTGACCTGGACGCCAAGCGCCGCGCTGCAAGTCACGGCCGGCCGCCAGCGCATCGTGCTCGACGACCAGCGCTTCGTCGGCGGCGTGGCCTGGCGTCAGGACGAGCAGACCTTCGATGGCCTCCGCGCCGACTTCGCGGCGGGCCGGGTGAAGGGGACCTACGCCTACATCACCCACGTCAACCGCATCCTGGGCGAACTGCGCGACTGGGACAGCGACAGCCACCTGCTCAACGTCACCTGGTCGCCGGCCGAAGCGCTGCGCCTGCAGGGCTTCGTCTACGCGCTGGATTTCGGCAATTCGGCGATCAATTCGTCGATCACCAAGGGCGCCAAGGCCTCGGGCAAGACCTGGCTGGGCCTCTACCAGGTGGCCTATGGCGCGACCTTCGCCCGCCAGAGCGACTGGCACGGCAACACCGCGAGCTATGACCTGGACTATTGGGCCGGCGAGGTGGCCGGGACCTTCGACATCTACACCGCCCGCCTGGCCTACGAGCAGCTGGAGGGCGACGGCACACGCGGCTTCACCACGCCGCTGGGCACGGTCCACGCCTTCAACGGCTGGTCGGACTCCTGGGTCTCGCCGGGCGGCAACAAGAGCTTCGCCGACGGCCTGAAGGACCTGAACTTCGGTCTCAACGTCAAGCCTCGCTTCAAGAAGACCTACTTCTTCAACAGCGACCTGCTGGTCCGCTACCACGACTTCGACGACCAGCGCACCGGCGCCGACCTCGGCCACGAGTGGGAGGTCCAGCTGACCGCGGCGATCACGCCCAAGCTCTCCCTCTTACTGAAGTACGCCGACTTCCAGCGCGAGACGACCGTGCCGGCCGGGACCCTGGCCCCGCCCGCCTCGCGGACCAAGGCCTGGTTCTCCCTCGAATACAAGCTGTGAGCCCGATCATGACCAAGACCGACAAGACCGCTCTCCAGCAGGGCGTTTCCCGCCGCAGCGCCCTGATCGGGGCCGCCGCCACCATGGCCGCCGTCAAGGCCGCGTTCCCGGCCGGGGCCCATGCGGCCGGCGCGGGGCCCGAGACCGCCAAGGCGCGCCTTGGCTTCATCGCCCTGACTGACAGCTCGCCGCTGATCATCGCCAAGGAGCGCGGCTTCTTCGCCAAGCACGGCCTGCCCGACGTCGAGGTGGTCAAGCAGGCCTCGTGGGCCGCCACGCGCGACAACCTGGTGCTGGGCTCGGGCGGCGGCGGCATCGACGGGGCGCACATCCTCTCGCCCATGCCGCTGCAGTTTTCCCTGGGCGTCCAGACCGGCGGCAAGCCGCTGCCGATGTACGTGCTGGCCCGCCTCAACACCAACGGCCAGGCGATCTCGGTCGGCAACGACCTGAAGGCGGTGAAGGTGGGCTTGAGCGCCGCCGGCGCCAAGGCCAAGTTCGCCCAACTGAAGGCCTCGGGCAACATCGCCAAGGTCGCCATGACCTTCCGCGGTGGAACCCACGACCTGTGGGTCAGGTACTGGCTGGCCGCGGCGGGCATCAATCCGGACGTCGACGTCTCGACCATCGTCATCCCGCCGCCGCAGATGGTGGCCAACCTCAAGGCCGGCACCCAGGACGCCTTCTGCGTGGGCGAGCCGTGGAACGGCCAGACCGTCAACCAGAAGATCGGCTACACCGCCACGACCACGAGCGAGCTCTGGATGAACCATCCGGAGAAGGCGCTGGGCATGCGGGCCGACTGGGTGGACCGCTATCCACGCGCCGCCCAGGCCCTGACCGCCGCCGTGCTGGAGGCCCAGATGTGGTGCGACAAGCCGGCCAACAAGGCGGCCATGTGCTCCATCGTCTCGGGCCGGCAGTACATCAACGTGCCGATGGGCGACATCCTGCCCCGCCAGCAGGGCGTCATCGACTATGGCGACGGCCGCAAGGTCACGGGCTCGCCGCACGTCATGAAGTTCTGGGCCGACAACGCCAGCTTCCCCTTCAAGTCGCACGACCTGTGGTTCGTCACCGAGAACATCCGCTGGGGCGTGATCGGGCAGGGGGTCAACAAGCAGGCCCTCGTGAACAAGGTCAATCGCGCCGACATCTGGCGCGCCGCCGCCAAGAGCATCGGCCAGAGCGGTCCGGCCGGCGACAGCCGCGGCCCCGAGCGGTTCTTCGACGGCAAGGTGTTCGATCCGGCCAATCCGGGCGCGTACCTCGCCAGCCAGCCCATCAAGAAGCTCGTTTGAGGAAAGGACCCGCCATGACCTATCCCAAGCCCGACTTCGCCGAGGCCGCGCCCGTCGCGGCCCCCGCGACGGTCCCGCCGCCGGCAACGGCGTCGGCGACGGCGGCCGCGCCGGCCGCTCCGAAGATCCCCGGAGCGGCCGGCCTCGGTCGGAAGGCGGGGGCGGTCGCCGCCGCCGTCGTCCCGCCGGCCCTGACCCTGCTGGTGGTGATGGCGCTGTGGCAGGGGCTTTGCGGCGACTCCTACGAGGGCCTGCCGTCGCCTTCGCGGATCTGGCTGGAGTCCAGGGAGCTGATCGTCGATCCGTTCTACGACCGGGGCGGGGTCGACAAGGGCCTGTTCTGGCATGTGCTGACCAGCCTCAAGCGGGTGGCCTTCGGCTTCTCGATCTCGGCGGTGGTCGGGATCGGCCTGGGCGTGCTGATCGGCGCCAACCGCTGGGCGCATCGGGGCCTGGATCCGATCTTCCAGGTGCTGCGCACGGTGCCGCCCCTGGCCTGGCTGCCGATCTCGCTGGCGGCCTTTCACGAGGCCAACCCGTCGGCCCTGTTCGTGATCTTCATCACCTCGATCTGGCCGATCATCATCAATACCGCGGTCGGGGTGCGCAACATCCCCGAGGACTACCGCAACGTCGCCCGCGTGCTGCGGCTGTCGCCGATCGAATACTTCTTCAAGATCCTGCTGCCCTCGACCACGCCCTACATCTTCACGGGCCTGCGCATCGGGGTGGGCATGAGCTGGCTGGCCATCGTCGCCTCGGAAATGCTGCTGGGCGGCGTCGGCGTCGGCTTCTTCATCTGGGACCAGTACAACGCCTCGCGCATCTCCGACATCGTCGTGGCCCTGGCGTGGGTGGGCCTGACGGGCTTTGCCCTAGACCGCATCGTCGCCCTGCTGGGCCGCATCGTGTCGCGCGGCAACGCCGCGGGCTGAAAAGGAGAAACATCATGGGCAAGGCCTATCTCTCTATCGAGAACCTCGGCGTCACCTTCGGGCACGGCCCGGGCGCCTCCGAAGTGCTGCGCGGCGTCGAACTTCAGGTGGCCAAGGGCGAGTTCGTCTCGATCATCGGCCATTCGGGTTGCGGCAAGTCCACCCTGCTGAACGTGGTGGCGGGCCTCGTGCCGGCCACCACGGGTGCGGTGATCCTCGACCGCGAGGCCGTCAGCGCGCCGGGGCCGGAACGGGCGGTGGTGTTCCAGAACCACTCGCTGCTGCCATGGCTGTCGGTGCGCGAGAACGTGCAACTGGCGGTCGACAAGGTGTTCGCCGGCAAGAAGTCGGCGGCCGAGCGCCGCGACTGGACGATGCACAATCTCGACCTCGTCAAGATGACCCACGCCACGGACAAGCGGCCGTCCGAGATCTCCGGCGGCATGAAGCAGCGGGTCGGCATCGCCCGGGCGCTGGCCATGCAGCCCAAGGTGCTGCTGCTGGACGAGCCGTTCGGTGCGCTGGACGCCCTGACCCGCGCCCACCTGCAGGACAGCGTCATGGAGATCCAGGCAACGCTCAACAACACCGTGTTGATGGTCACCCACGACGTTGACGAGGCGGTGCTGCTGTCGGACCGCATCGTGATGATGACCAACGGCCCGCGCGCCACGATCGGGCAGGTGCGCCCCATCGACCTGGCCCGCCCGCGCGATCGCCTGGCCGTGGCCGAGGACGCGGCTTACGTCCACGCCCGGGCGGCGGTGATCGAGTTCCTGTACGCGCGGCGGGCGGCTTAGGGTGGGGTGGCATTCAAGGTTCGGGCGTGGTCCTCGTCCTTCGACAAGCTCAGGATGAGGACCATTTACAGGCCTAGCTCGTAGAAAAACCTCATCCTGAGCCTGTCGAAGGACGAGGTTTTCGTCTCAGATCTCAGATGTCGATCTGGCTTAGGCCGTCAGCTGCTGGCGCAGGTCAGCCAGGGTGCCCTCGATGTGCTCGGCGAGCAGCGTTTCCACCCGCGTCGCGTCGCCGGCCTTCCAGGCGTCGAGGATGGCGCGGTGCTCGCGGCTGGCGCGTTCGTCGCGGCCAAAGGGCTCCAGGTGGATGCGCACATAGCGCTCCGACAGGATCTGAAGCCGCTCGACCAGCTGGCTGGTGATGTGGCCGCCGGGCCGGACCAGGGCCATGTGGAAGGCGCGGTTGCAGGTCACGGGGTCGCCCTGCGGCTTGCCGAGTTCCGCCTCCAGCGCCGCCAGCGCCGTCTCGGCCCGGGCGTGGTCGTCGGGAACCGCGTTCAGGGCGGCCTCGGCCGCCGCGCCCGGCTCCAGCTTCAGGCGCAGGGCGAAGACCTCGCTGGCCTCCTGCGTCGAGGCCTGGCGCACCACGTAGCCCTTGTTGGGATAGGAGCTCAGCAGGCCGTCCTGTTCCAGCCGGCCCAGGGCCTCGCGCAGCGGGATCTTCGACACCCCCAGCTCGGCGGCGATGGTGTCCTGCCTCACCGCCGTTCCTGGCGGCATGTCGCCCGTCAGGATCCTCCGTCTCACGATCTCGTAGGTCTGATCGGACAGGGTGCGGACGACGATACTCATGCGCTGTGAACTGAGCCCCAATTCGGCGCCCCCGCGCCGAGACGGCCCGTATACCAGAATATCCCGAGCCTCGGATTAAACCTCAGACATATCGAGGCGCGGGGAAAGCCGGCTAGGATGTATCCGCGCTATCGATCCGAAAGCTGACGCATTCGGCGGCGACATCGCCCGTCCGACGGCCGCCGAATCCGGCGATCCTGCGCGCTTCGACATCGACCGGCCGGTCGCGACAAGACGAGGAACACCGCATGACCCTGGGCGTGGGCGGATCGACCATGGCCGTCGAACTGGCCGGCCTTTCGCCGCGAGCGGGCCGTCCGCCGGCTATCGGCGCGGCCGAATACGCAGCGCGCCTGGAGAAGGCAAGGGGGCTGACCCGCGCCCTGGGCGCCGACGCCCTGCTGATCGGGGCCGGCGCCTCGCTGCGCTACTTCACCGGCGTGCCTTGGGGCGCGACCGAGCGGCTGGTGGCCCTGCTGCTGCCGGTGACCGGCGCGCCGGTGATGATCTGTCCGGGCTTCGAGCTGGGTTCGCTGCAGGCGGACCTGAAGATCGAGGTCGAGATCCGCCTGTGGCAGGAGCACGAGAGCCCTGCCGTCCTGGTCGGCCGTTCGCTGGCGCAGCTTGGCGTCGACGTCCTGGCCCTGGATCCGGCCGCGCCGTTCTCGCTGTTCGCGGCCCTGCGCGAGACCGCGCCGTCGCTGTCGGTGAAGGACGCCGGAGCGGTGGTCGACGGCTGCCGGGGCGTGAAGTCGCAGGCCGAGCTGGCCTTGATGCGCTACGCCAAGGCCATCACGCTGGACGTCCACCGCCGCGCCGGCGCGGTGTTGGCGTCGGGCGTGCGGGCCAGCGAGGTCAAGCGCTTCATCGACGAGGCCCACCGCGCGGCCAGCGGCGGCGGCTCGACCTTCTGCGCCGTGCAGTTCGGCGAGGCCACGGCCTATCCGCACGGCCTGCCTGGCGACCAGGAGCTGGCCGAGGGCGACCTCGTGCTGATCGACACCGGCTGCCAGGTCGAGGGCTACCAGGCCGACATCACCCGCACCTACGTCTTCGGAACGCCGTCGGACGAGCATCGCCGGATCTGGGAGATCGAGCACGAGGCGCAAGCCGCCGCCTTCGCGGCCGTGCGCCCCGGCCTGCCGTGCGAGACCATCGACGCCGTCGCCCGCCAGGTGCTCGAGCGCCATGGCCTGGGCCCCGACTACGCCCTGCCGGGCCTGCCGCACCGCACCGGCCACGGCATCGGCCTGTCGATCCACGAGGGCCCCTACCTCGTGCGCGGCGACGCCACGCCGCTGGCGCCGGGCATGTGCTTTTCCAACGAGCCGATGATTGTCATCCCCGGCCGCTTCGGCGTGCGCCTGGAGGACCACTTCCACGTGACCGACGACGGCGCGGCCTGGTTCACCCCGCCGTCGCCCTCGATCGACGACCCGTTCGGACTGAAGGCTTAGGGGCTAAGAGAGTGTTTCATAAGGATGCATTCTCACCTCTCGAAAGTTGCAGCGACTCACGCGCACCGGTAGCCTTCCTAGCTTGACTGAGGAGTTGAGCTATGAATGCCGGTGACAAAGTCAGGTTGAAATCTGGCGGGCCCAACATGACGATCTTTTGGATCGAAGATGGGATGGCCTACTGCGAGTGGTTCCTTCCCACCGGGAAGAAGGAAGGCGATCGGTTTCCGCTCGTCGCTCTTGAGCAAGTCCCCTAACAAAGCCGTCTGAGCATCAACGAGACCATGGCCCACCGCACCATCGCAGCGCTGTGGGTCATGCGTCGTTCTTGATCTTTGTCGAGCCGGCGGTAGTCGCCAAACCAAGCAAAGGTGCGCTCGACCACCCAACGCTTCTTCACCGGGATGAAGCGCTTGGCGACCATCGCAGGATTGTCCGTGACCGATACCGCGGCACCGACCTTGTTCTCCATCCACTTGGCGAACGGCCGACCCTGGTAGCCTTTGTCGGCGTACAGGATCTCGGGCGTTGAGGTCAGCCAGCGCAGCGCTTTACGAATGGCCTTCTGCGCACCTTTGGTGTCGTGAACGTTGGCCGGCGTAATCGCTACATCGACCATCAGGCCGGTCGTATCGACCACAAGATGACGCTTGCGACCTTTGACGCGCTTGCCGCCGTCAAAACCACGCGGACCACCTGCCTTACCTGTCTTTACAGATTGCGAGTCAACGACGACCGCGCTCGGGTTCACGTTGCGACCATCTAGCCAACGCAAGGTTTCATACAGCGTGCGTTGAATGGTTCTCAACACGCCGCTGATCCTGCGGCAGAACCACAACCCAGCGAAGCTGCGCCTGCTTTTGCACCTGAACCGCAACCGCCGGTGACAGAAGACGTGGAAGATAAATAATTCTCGTGCGTTGATGGTGAGAGGGCATTGCCGTGCCCTCTCACCTACTCGCTGCGACGTCTGGCGCGCAGCGAGCATCATTCACTGCGAGGACCCGCAATGAATAATAGAAAATTGAATCTTGAAGACGCTGACCGGCCAACTCGGCCGATTGAGTCCTATCGGGACCTTCTGACTTGGCACGCCGACAACATCATGCGCCGCTATCACGAGCGCATGGCTGCACGCGGCGCATAAGCAACCGGGGAGGTGACATGACCAAGCACTGGAGGATCGTCGGCTACGACAGCTATGACATCGTGTTTGACACGCGCATTCCGTTCGGCTCGCTTTCTGAGGCCGAAATGAAGGTGCTTCTCGCGCGATTGCAGTGTCGACATCTAACAGATGAAGAGATTGTCACCTCCTCTTTGCGCAGGAATGCGCGCAATCGAAGTCACCACATTGAAGTGATAGCAAATCGAGGTGGAAGGCCCGGCCTAATGACGACTTCGACAGGCATATACTATGTCGCAACGGTCGAATAACGACGTCAGACAGATATAGCCTTATGAAACCACCTCTAAGATCCCTCCCCCTGAAGGGGGAGGTGGCCCGAAGGGCCGGCGGGGGAAGTGGCTGGTGAGGTCAGTTCATCCGCCGACGCCGCAATCCCTTCCCCCGCAGTCGGGGAGTTTATCCTCGGGCCGGCCTTTCGCCGGACCCGGGGGCGACAGCTCCCCCTTCAGGGGAAGCATCCTGCTATCTCACACCTTCTCCGGATAGACTGGCGCGATATCCACCGGGATGTCCTTGAGCGTGGCGATCACGCCGCGGGCGTCGTCGTCGAGGTGGGCGTAGCGGTCGAAGAAGGCGACCATGCCGGCATAGTCGCCGTCGCCTTGCAGCTTGACGATGTCGGCCACCAGGTCGCGCATGCCGGCCGCCATCCTGGCGTCGTCGACGCGGAAGCGCTTGAGGGCTGGGTCGTAGACGAAGGCGCCCTTGGCCTTCAGGTAGCCGTACTGCAGCGCCGCGCCCCGGCCGTGGGCCTCCTCGTCGCCCCAGCGGGCGGCGCGGAAGATGCCGGCCAGATAGGTCGCGAACAGCTGCGGGCGTTCGGCCGCCGGGATTTCGCCCTTGTCCATCATGAACAGGATGTTCCAGGCGCCCATGACGTCGGCCTTGGCCTCCTCGGCGGTGCCGCCGATGTCCTTCAGCTCGGCCGAGACGGTGGTGGCGCGGCCGTCGACGACGATCGAGCCCGGGCCCAGGCTGTGCGACAGCTCGTGGAACAGGGTCTCCAGTGTCATGTACTTCTGGCTGACCAGCGCGGCCTGGTCGGCGACCAGCACACGGTTGGCGATCGGCTGCAGGATGCCCTCGTACTTGGCGGCCAGCACGTTGGACAGGATCACCTTCTTGGCGCCCTTGGCCTCGCGCACGCGCTCGTCGTTGGGCAGGTTGAAGGCCACGGTCTGCGGGCCGTGCAGGTTGTCGCCGCCGCCGCGGATCTGCTCGGCCACGGCGATGGGCGAGGCGCCGCCGCGCTTGAAGTTCTTGTAGGTGTCGGCCACCGGCAGGTTGGCCTCCATGTCGCGCAAGTAGGCCTTGTACTTGTCGAGCGCGCTGCTCTCGGTCGGGTTCTTCAGGGTGACGAAGGCCTCGAAGGCGGCCTTCTGGCCCATCAGCTCGTCGGTGTAGGTCTCGTACGGACCGATCGCCACCTCGATGGGCGTGCCTTCCAGGTCCATCCAGGCCATTTCCGACTGGAAGTAGTCGTTGGTGCGGAACGACTGGGCGCGAAGGGTCAGGAACTTCTTGAGGCTGGCGTTGGTGGTGACCTTGGCGGCTTCGTCCAGCAGGGCGGCGGCCTTGGTCAGCTCGGGCTTGTAGGCGACCGAGAACGGCACGGCGACCAGCTTGTCGCCTTCGCGGCGGACCACCGTATAGGTGTCCATCAGCGCGGCTTTCTGGTCGGGATGGGCGGCCAGGTAGGTCTCCAGCTGCGCCTTGGTAAGGCCGGCCGGGTAGAAGCCGTGGCCCGGGCCGTCGGGGCCGCCCTGGGCGACCATCTGCTTGGCGTAGATGGCCGTCATCTGGTCGGCGGCCTGGATCAGCAGGTTCACCACCTTGCGCTCCTCGGGCGTGAGGAAGGCGGTGTCGGTCTTCATGCGGATGGTCGCGTAGTTCTCGGGCGGCGCGGTCTGGGCGTTGGCGGCCATGGGAGCGGAAAGTGCGGCGGCCGAGACGCCGAGCGCCAGGGCGAGGGGAAGAAGCACGCGCATGTAGAAGGCCTTGCGGATGAAGCGAGGCCTTCGCTTACACCCGCCGTGGGGCGAAGACGAGGCGCAGCTAGAAGCGCCGCCTTTTGAGGGAAGCGAAGGCGTCCAGCATCACGGCGGCCAGGTGGCTCTGGTTGCGGGCGAAGGTCGGATCCTCGGCCTGGCCGGACAGCTGCATGCCGTCGGGACGGGTGACGCTCCAGGTGTAGCGGCCGGCGGCGATGTCGAGTTCGACCTGGCAGTCTGAGGCGGGCGGGGCGGCGGTCAGCATGGGAAATCTCCTGGCCGGGAAGGCGTGATCGACACCCTACGGACGGCATGCGGCGCCCTGATGGACCCCATGTGGAGATTTCGTGCAGATGATCAGGCCGTCGGCAGCGACAGGGTGAAGCGCGCCCCGCCCGGGTCGGCGACATAGGCCACCTCGCCGCCGTGGGCGCGGGCCAGGGAGCGGGCGATCGACAGCCCCAGGCCCGTTCCGCCTTCGGCGCGGCGCGTGGTGAAGAACGGCTCGAACAGCCGGGCGGCGTCGGCCTGCGGCACGCCCGGCCCGTCGTCGGCGACCACCAGCACGACGGCCTCGCCGCGATCGTGGCCGCTGATCGCCACCTTGCCGGCGCCGGCCTGGCGGCTGTTCTCGACAAGCACGGTCAGGACCGTCTCGATCATCGCCAGCGGGGCGGCGACGGGCGGCAGGTCGGCGGGCAGGTCGCTGGAGACCGCGAAGGCGGGCGTCGACAGGGCCGCCGCGACGGTCTTGGCGGCGGCGGCGGGCGCGGCGGCGACCCCGGCCTCGGGCGTGGCCATGTCGGCGCGGGCCAGCTCCAGCAGGCGTCCCACCAGGGCCGACAGCCGGGCGTTGTCGGCGGCGATGTTGGCCAGGAAGCGTTCGCGCTCGGCCTGGCTCATGGTCGGGTAGTGGTCCTGCAGAAGCTCGATGGCCCCGCGCACCCCGGCCAACGGCGTCTTGAACTCGTGGCTCAGCGCGGCGGCGAAGTCGCGCAGGTATCGCGAGCGCTTGTCGATGGCCTCGGACATGGCCCGGAAGTCGTCGTACAGCGCCTGGATCTCGACGGCCGCCGTGCGCGGCGTTTCGGGCGGCTCGCCCCGGCCGGTGGCCATGGCCCGGGTGGCGGCGCTCAGCTGCTCGATCGGCCGGGTCACCCCGCGCGAGACCAGGCCCGCCAGGCCGAACAGCACCATCAGGATGACGCCGGCGCCCAGCAGCAGCTTGCCGCGATCCTCGTGCAGCCCCTTGAACAGGCCGCGCGGCGAGCGCGACAGCAGGAGCACGCCCACCGTCCTGCCGTCGACCTCGACGGGACGGGCGTGGTGCAGGCGCACGGCCGAGGCCCGGCTGAACAGCTCCCAGACCGAGCGCTGGCGGTACTGGCCGTTGCGGCGCAGCACGGTTTCGGGCCGTCCCGCCAGGGCCTCGCGCACCTCGGGCAGGGCCGACAGGTCGCCGCCCGCGCCCAGGCCCCGCACCACGCGCCCTTGCGCGTCGGTCAGGACGATGGCGGCCAGGGTGCTGCGGGTGGTGTCGGCGAAGATGTGGTCCAGGCGGGCTCCGGCGACGGAGGCGTCAGCCTGCGGAGGCGTCGCGCTGGGCGGCGGGGACGGGCGTTCGGGCAGGATCCGGGCGGCCGACAGGTCGATGCTCGGCCGCTCGGGGCGGTAGTAGTCGGGATCTTCGGGATCGGGGCGCGGCGCGGGCGCGGGCGGCGGCGCGCCGGGCCACAGCGCCGCGGCCGTGGCGGCCAGGGCCGCGCCCTGGGCGGCCAGCTCGGCCTCGGTCTGGCGCACCAGGGTGTTCTCGTAGCTGCGCAGGAACACGCCGCCGATCGCCGGCATGCTGGCGGCGAACAGCAGCACCGCCAGCAGGATGCTGCGCAGCCGCAGCGCCGGCCAGCGCCGCTTGACCGCGTCCTTCCAGGCCGTGAAGGCGGCGATCACGCCCCGGCGCTCTCGCTCGTGCCCTGGCACGGACCCAGGCGATATCCGACGCCGGGCCTGGTTTCGATCAGGTCGACGCCGCCCAGCTTGGCGAACTTGGCCCGCAGGTTGCGCACGTGGCTGTCGATGGTGCGGTCGGTCAGGGCGAAGCCGGGTCCGCGCAGGCGGTCGATGATGGCGTCGCGGCTGAACACCCGGCGCGGGGCGCTGGCCAGGGTCCACAGGATGCCGAACTCGGTGACGGTCAGCGCCGCCTCGTCGCCGCCCCAGGCCGCCCGCCAGGCGTCGGCCTCGAGGCTGAGGCGGCCGCGGCTGACCAGCTTGGGCTCCTCGGCCGGGGCGGCGGCGCTGGCGCGGCGCAGGATCGCGCTGACCCGCGCGGTGACCTCGCGCGGGCTGAACGGCTTGACCACATAGTCGTCGGCGCCCAGCTCGATGCCCAGCACGCGGTCGATCTCGTCGTCGCGCGACGACAGCAGCAGCACCGGCAGCTGGCCCTCGGCGCGGATGCGGCGGCAGACGTCCAGGCCGTTCAGGCGCGGCATGTTGATGTCCAGCACGACCAGCGCCGGCTTGTGCGCGGCGATCGCCTCCAGCGCCGCCTCGCCGTCGGCGGCCTCGACCGTGGCGTAGCCGGCCTTGCCCAGGGCGAAGGCCAGCAGCTCGCGGATGTGCGGCTCGTCGTCGACGATCAGGATCGGCTGAGTCATGGCGCAGATGTTCCGCGTGCGACGTCGGAGGTCAACGGTGCGGTTGGGGTCAGGGGAACGGCCCGAGGCGGGCTCGATGGATCGATGCGGCCCGGATTGGTCATCAGGTAGCCGTCGCAGTCCTTCTGGCCGACCAGAACCCTGACGACGACGTCGCGGGGGCCTAGCGCCAGGGCGGCGCGAAGCCGCCGCTCGCCCCGCCAGGTCCAGCTGCGCCAGTCGGCCTGGCGCCTGGAGAGGTCTTCCAGCAGCAGCGCGCGCGACCAGGCCACGCGGGCCGCCTGGGGCTGGGGCAGGGGGCGGGCGCGCAGGCGGCTCAGCGACACGACCGAGGAGTCGCCCAGCTGCTCCAGATAGCAGACGTCGAGCGCGGTGGCGGGACCGCCCACTTCCTCGGCGTGACGGGCGTTCCAGTCGGCGGCGATCGCGCCGATGTCGACCACGGCGCACGCGGCCAGCACCACGGCGGTGGCGGCGACATTGGCGTTGACCAGCCATGCGCCGCTCCTGCCGCGCAGCATCCGCCAGCAGATCAGGGCCAGGCCCACGCCCACCAGCGCCATCCAGATCAGGGCGGCGATCCGCAGGCGGGTCAGGCCGTAGGCCTCGATGTAGTCGGTGGTGCGCAGGATCGACGAGGCGACCAGGAACAGGTTCTGCGCCACCCACAGCACCACGAGGCGCCTCAGCCAGGTCGACCGCGCCGTCGCCGAGCCCGGCGCCAGGGCGACCAGCACGAACAGGCCGGCCAGCAGGGCCGTGGCGATCAGCGGATAGGCGCCGCGATGGGCGTATTGCGCCAGGGTCACGCCCTCGGGCAGCGGCGCGCGCGACCACAGGAAGGCGATGTCCAGGCCGTTCTGCAGGGCGAAGAGGGCGTTGAACACCACCAGCGACAGCCCGACCGAAGCCACGCTGACGCCGGGCGGCGGGCCCGAGCCGACGGTCAGGCCGTTGGTCTTCCTGAGGAAGCGCGGCCGCAGCAGCGTCCAGGCGCAGACGCCGATCAGTCCGGCGAAGACCAGCCGCGCCGGATCAAGCAGCGGCAGGCGCAGGCGGCCCAGCGCCTGGGCGATCACCGGATTGGCGGTGGTGAACAAGGCCAGGAACACCAGGCCGCCGATGACGGGCAGGGCCAGGACGGGCAGGCGGCCGATCAGCAGGTCGCTGCTCACGGAGCGATGTCTGCGCAGGGCCGCTAGGTCGAGGATCGGGGCGACAAGGGCCATGGCCAGCCAGAAGCCCAGGCGCTGGGTCCACCGCCACGCATCGTCGCGGCGGCCGGCGCGGGCGGCCAGCGCCGCGACGCCGAGCGACAGCACGCAGAACAGGAAGGACAGTCGCCCCGGCGCCTCGATCATCAGCGCGGCGAAGCCTGCCGCGAGCAGCAGGGCCGGCCAGGCCTTTCGCGAGGCGGGGGAGATCAGGGCCACGGCCAAGGTCGCCAGCAGGAAGAACAGTCCAAGGTTCAGCCCGGCCGCGTGCCGATAGAGCAATTGGTCGGCCGCCAGCACCAGGACGGCGGCCGCGATCGGCTTCATCCAGAATGGCGCGGCGGAAGGCGGGCGGAGGGCTGGCATGGACGGGCTCCTGGCATCGGAGCCTCGTGCTTAGGCGGGCGCGTTGCAGGGGCGGCGGCGTGGGCGTGCACGGCCCGACCGCTGGTCGTGCAGATCCGGTGCAGACGTAAAAAAGGGCGGCGCGAGATCGCGCCGCCCGAAAGTCGGAGGGGAATTCAGAGAGAAAACGGTCGGTCGCGGTTAGGCGGCCTTTTCGCCTTCGATCACGGCGGTGTCGGCGCCAGCGTTGATCGGGATGGTGCGGGGCTTGAGGGCTTCCGGAAGTTCGCGCTTGAGCGAGATGGTCAGCAGGCCGTCGGCCAGGGCCGCGTCGGTCACCACCACGTAGTCCGCCAGCTGGAAGCGGCGGTCGAAGTTGCGCTCGGCCAGGCCGCGATGCAGGTAGCGCTTGGTCTCGTCGTTGGCCGCCTTGCGGCCCGAGACGGTCAGCAGGCCTTCCTTGGCCTCGATCGACAGCTCTTCCGGCTTGAAGCCGGCGACGGCGATCTCGATGCGGTAGGAATTCTCGTCGGTGCGCTCGATGTTGTAGGGCGGATAGCCGGAGGCGGCTTCGGTCTTGGCGGCGGCGTCGAGTTGCGCGGCCAGGCGGTCGAAGCCGACGAGCGAACGGTACAGCGGCGACAGGTCGATAGTACGCATAAGTGTAGAACCTTCTCTTCAAGCAAGGTTGCAGTCAGTGTTCGAACCTTCGACGACCCGAGATCGGCCTCGTCTGTGATCCGGAAGGCCCGGTTGTCCAGCGCCTTCGGTTGAATAGTTGGGAGATGGTTTTTCGACTTCAAGGGGTGCGGCGTTTTTGAATTCGACGGGCGTCGATCGCGGCCCGTGCAAGGTGGGCGGGCGTGTGGCAGGGCGGGCCGGAATCGCTTGATCGGCCGCCACCCAAGGTTAAGGTCCGTCACCTCGACGACGACGGAGACAGACCATGCCCGCCCGCCGCCACCTGCTGATCCTCGCCGCCACAGCGGCTCTTGTTCCCGCCACCGGCGCCCTGGCCGCCGACGCCGCCCTCAAGGCCGCCGTCGCCTCGCCCGACCGCACGCCCGCCAGCGTCGCCCGCGACGGCGCCCGCCATCCCTACGAGAGCCTGGCGTTCTGGGGGCTCAAGCCCGGCCAGACCGTCATCGAGGTCTCGCCCGGCGGCGGCTACTGGACCGAGATCCTCGCGCCCTACGCCAAGGCCACCAAGGGGACCTACGTCGCCGGCGTCGCCGACCTGGCCAATCCCAAGCTGTCGGAAGGCGCCCGCAAGGGCCGCGCGGCCTTCGAGGCCCGCTTCGCCGACGAGGCCAAGTACGGCAAGGTCAAGTTCGTCGACTTCGGCCCGGTCGCCGCGCCGCTGGGCGCGCCGGGCTCGGCCGACGTGGTGCTGACCGCCCGCAACGTCCACAACTGGACGGTCCAGCCGGGAACCGCCGACAAGCTGTTCGCCGACTTCTTCGCGGTGCTGAAGCCGGGCGGCGTGCTGGCCGTCGAGGAGCATCGCGCCGATCCCGCCGACGAGAAGAGCGCCGGGGCCAACGGCTACCTGTCGACCGCCACCGTCGTGGCGCTGGCGCAGAAGGCGGGCTTCAAGCTCGACGCCAAGTCCGAGATCAACGCCAACCCCAAGGACACCAAGGACCATCCCTTCGGCGTCTGGACCCTGCCGCCCACCCGCCAGTCGGCGCCGGGCGGCCAGCCGGCCGATCCGAACTTCGACCGCGCCAAGTACGACGCCATCGGCGAGAGCGACCGCATGACCCTGCGCTTCAAGAAGCCGGCGTGAGGCGACGCCTCCTGGCCCGGGAGCCTGCGCTCCGCGGGCGTCTTTTTGCCAAGGTCGCGGTCTAGGGCTGGGATCCATGCGTAACGGGGGATCGATGGACCCAGTCTCTTCCTGGTCGCGTCGCGGCCTGCTCGTCGCCGCCGGCGCGGCGGGCCTCGTCGGCTGCGGCCGCAAGAAGGACGAACCGGCCCAGGCCGAGGCGCCCAAGCCCGCCGCGGCCGCCGCCAAGGGGGGAGCTTCCACCCTGGCCGGCGCGGTCGACGGCGACTGGCGCAACGGCGCCGACAAGGCCCGCGACGCCTGGCGCCATCCCATCCAGAGCCTGGAGTTCTGGGAGATCAGGCCCGGGCAGACGGTGGTCGAATTCTGGCCCGGCGCGGGCTGGTACACCGACATCCTGGCGCCGTTCCTGGCCGCGACCGGCGGCAAGCTCTACGAGGCGGTGCTCGAGGCCGATCCGGCCGACCCCGCCGCCGCCGAGATCGTCGCCGCCTTCCGCCGCAAGCTGGAGGCCAAGCCGAAGCTCTACGGCAAGGTCGACATCACCACCTTCGGCCGCGGCAGCGGCCCCGTGGCGCCGGCTGGAACGGCCGACCGCGTGCTGTTCCTGCGCAACCTGCACAACTGGATGGCCGGCGGCATCGCCGAGAAGGCCTTCAAGGACGCGCTGGCGGCGCTGAAGCCGGGCGGCATCCTCGGCGTCGAGGAGCATCGGGGCGAGCCGGGCCGCGTGCAGGACGTGCTGGCCGCCGATGGCTACGTCCAGCAGGCCTATGTCGAGCAGCTGGCCAAGGAGGCCGGCTTCGTCCTGGCGGGATCCAGCGAGATCAACGCCAACCCGAAGGACACCAAGGACCATCCGTTCGGCGTCTGGACCCTGCCGCCGACCCGCCTGTCGGCGCCGCGCGGCGAGCCCGCCGAGCCCGATTTCGATCACGCCAAGTACGACGCCATAGGGGAGAGCGACCGCATGACCCTCAAGTTCGTGAAGCCGAAATGAGCGCCCGCATCGCAAGGCGCGCACTGGTCGCAGCGGCCCTGGCCTTGGTCGCCGGTTCGGCCGCTCTGGCCCAGGGCTCCAAGACCGCTCCGGCCGACAAGGTCTTCAGCTACCTGGAGAACTTTCTGAAGGTGCCCGCCCAGGAGCGCTCGCGCACCCGCGTCGCCTTCGCCCTGTCGCGCGACGGCAAGCCGGCGGCGGGCCTGAAGGCCACCCTGGTCGAGGCCAGCGGCGCGCGCACCCCGCTGCCGATCGGCGCCGACGGTCGCTTCGAGCGCCTGCCGACGCTCGCCCAGCTGCAAGGTGGGGCCAAGATCGAGTTCGAAGCGCCCGCCGACGCCAAGTTCGGCTCGACCCTGATTATCGAACCCGTCCTGAAACCGGCGGCCGAGTACGAGGTCGCAGAGCTGAAGACGGTGCTCGACTCGACCAACGGCGTCATCGGCAAGGCCGCCGGGCCCATGGCCATGCTGGCGCCGAAGATGACGGGCTTCGGCTTTCCCGGCGCGACCGGCGGCGTCGTGGTCGGGGCCGACGGCAAGTCGCAATCCCTGCCGCTGTCGGGCAAGACGCCGATCCTGCGCCTGGCCGACTTCAAGGGCGCGACCCGCGTGCGGTTGTCCGGAACCCCTGCGCGGGTGGGTTTCATCCAGAGCAAAAAATAGCGTGGAGAGCGTCTGAACGGTGTTTACTTGCGGCCCGGCTCCGGCCAGGGTGCCCACCAAGTTTTCACGCGCAGAACGCTCAAGCGCAGAAAAGAGGGAGACAGCGTTTATGGCCACGTTGCAGGAAATCACCGACAAGATCAAAACCGCCGTGGGCGACGACAGCGGCCTGGGCAAGAGCCTGAAGTTCGACCTGAAGGGCGAAGGCGTCATCCTCATCGACGGCGGTTCGGTGTCGAACGACGACGGCCCGGCCGACCTGACCATGACCCTGTCGAAGGAAGACTTCCTGGCCATCGGCGCCGGCTCGCTCGACCCGACCATGGCCGTGATGACCGGCAAGCTGAAGCTGTCGGACATGGGCGCGGCGATGGCGCTGCAGTCCAAGATGGCGGCGCTGTTCTCGAAGCTCCGCTAAGCCATGGGGGAACCTGCGCCGCTGGTCTCGATTCCCGAGGCGCCGGTTCCCGACCACGGCCAGGCCGAATGGTTTTCCGGCGCGGATGGGGCGACCCTCCGCGCCGCTCTGTTTTCGCCTAAGGGCGATCCGCGTGGTTCGGTGGTGGTCAGCCCCGGCCGAAGCGAGCCGATCGAGAAGTACTACGAGGTCGTCGACGACCTGCTGGCGCGGGGCTTCGTCGTCCTGGTGCACGACTGGCGGGGGCAGGGGCTCTCGCACCGCGTGCTGCCCGATCGCCTGAAGGGCCACGCGGCCGGCTTCCACGACTTCGTCGGCGACTACCAGGCCCTGCTGGCGGCCTTCGATACGCGCCTGCCCAGGCCCTGGATCGCCTTGGGGCACTCGATGGGCGGCTGCCTGACCAGCCTCGTCCTGGCCCACGGCGAGACCCGCTTCTCGGCCTGCGTGCTGTCGGCGCCGATGCTGGGGCTGAACACCGGCGGCAAGCTTTCCGGCATGGCCCGCGCCCTGGCCTGGCTGGCCGCGCGCACGCCCCTGCGCGGCGGCTACGTGCTGGGCGACGTCGGCGACCCGTTCAAGCACGTCTTCCCGCAGGACGCCCTGACCCACGACGCGGCCCGCTACGCCCGACACCAGGCCCAGATCCGCGCCTGCCCCGACATCGCGCTGGGCGGCATCACCTGGGGCTGGACCGATTTCGCCTTTTCCGCCTGCGAGTGGCTGGTCCGCAGCAGGGGCGTCGAGGCGATCACCATCCCGGTGACCATCGTCGGGGCGGGGGTCGACACCCGCGTCCTGACCTCGGCACAGAAGGCCATCGCCGCCCGCATCCCCAAGGGCCGCTACATCGAGATCGAGGACGCCTTCCACGAGATCCTGATCGAGACCGATGACCGCCGCGCGCGGTTCTGGGCGGCGTTCGACGAAACGGTGGCAGGTCTCTAGCTCCCCAGATCCTCCCCCTCTGGGGGAGGTGTCGGCGAAGCCGACGGAGGGGGGAGGTATGTGCGAGGCGAGGGACGTCAGCGGCAGCTGAAAACGTCCCCCCTCCGGCCCTTCGGGCCACCTCCCCCCAGAGGGGGAGGATCTTTAAGTCTTATTTCGCCGACCGCTTCAGGGCGACCAGCGCCTCGTCCAGCACGCGCTGGTCGCCGGCGATGGCCATCTGGCCGCCGTGCTGGCCGATCGGCGCGCCGCGCCAGTCGGTGACGACGCCGCCGGCGCCTTCGATCAGGGGGATGGCGGCCTCGACGTCCCAGCTCTTCAGGCCCGCCTCGATGACCATGTCCATCGTGCCGGCCGCGACCATGGCGTAGGCGTAGGCGTCGCAGCCCAGGCGGGCCAGCTTGGCGGCCGCGCGCACCTGGCGCCAGGCGCCCAGTTCGGCGCCGTCGAAGCAGGCTTCGGGATCGGTGGTGGCGATGATGGCGTCGGTCAGCACGGCGCAGGGGCGCACGCGCAGGGCCTTCTCAGCCCCGCGGGCGATCAGGCGCGAGCCGCCGGCGGCCGAGCCGACATACAGCTCGTCCAGATAGGGCTGACCGATGGAGCCCAGAACGGGACGCCCCTGGTGGCGCAGGCCGATCAGGGTGGTCCACAGCGGCAGGCCGGAAATGAAGGCGCGCGTGCCGTCGACGGGATCCAGCACCCAGACGAACTCGGCGTCCGGGCGGTCCTCGCCGTATTCCTCGCCGATCACGCCGTGCTCGGGAAAGCGCTCGGCGATCAGCTTGCGGATGGCCGCCTCGGCGCCGCGGTCGGCCTCGGTGACGGGGTCGAACGCCGCGTGGGTGTCACGCGGCAGGTTCTTGCCGGCGGCCTTGTCCTCCAGCCCGTGGTCGGACCGGAACAGCGGCAGGATGGCGCCCGCGGAGGCGGCGTTGAGCTCGACGATGAAGGCGTCGAGGGCGGCGAGGCGATCGGCGGAGAGCGTCATGGGGGCAGGCTTTAGCCCGCCTTGGCCCAGGACGCTACTCCACGAAAGCGGCTCAGGCCTCGAGCTGCTCGACGCCGTTCAGCGACTTGGCCAGGTCCAGCAGCCGGCGGCGCGGACGCTCGCCCAGCAGGTAGTAGGCCCGGATCAGGTCGATCGTCTCCTTGCGGGCGAACATCTCGCCGCCCTCGGAGTCGTTGCTGGCCGTCGGCGCGGTGTCGCGGGCGACCGCCGACAGGCCGTCGTAGAAGTAGCCGACCGGAACCTCCAGCGCCTCGGACAGCTGCCACAGGCGGGCGGCCGAGATGCGGTTGGCGCCGCATTCGTACTTCTGGATCTGCTGGAAGCGCACGCCGACGGCGCCGGCCAGTTGCTGCTGGGTCAGGCCGAGCAGCCGGCGACGGCGGCGAAGGCGCTTGCCCAGGTGAGTGTCGATGTCGTTGCCCATGATGTGGACCCTTGACCCCCGATGGCTTTCCCCCGTCCCGAAACGGAACGGTCTGCCCTGACAGCCGCAAGTCGCGCGCCAAGCGAAGCTGGATCGCCTTTGAGGCGGCGAGGGTCTCCGACGCCACAGTTCCGCCGCCGGCCAAGTCGAGCTAGTAAGGGCCGATGTCCGACGCTCGTATTTCCCCCACCCAAGACTTCTTCTGGCGCCTCGAGGCGTTCGGCTACGACCTGTTCATGGGTCTGTTCCGGCTGCTGGGCGTGGACGCCGCCTCGGCCCTGGGCGGCTGGTTCGGGCGCACGTTCGGGCCGCTGAGCGGCGCCCACAAGGTGGCCGACCGCAACCTGCGCCTGGCGTTCCCGGAAAAGGACGCCGCCTGGCGCGCTGACATGCTGCGCCGGCAGTGGGACGGCCTGGGCCGCACGTTCGGCGAGTTCCCGCTGATGGACAAGCTCCTGCCCTCGACCGGCCGGGTCGAGGTGGTGGGCGCCGAGCGCCTGGCCCAGATCGCCCGCGACAGCGAGCCGGTGGTGTTCGTTTCGGGCCACCTGTCGAACTGGGAGGTGATGCCGGCGGCGATCGTCGATTCCGGCGTCACCTGCCAGATGACCTATCGCGCGGCCAACAACCCCTACATCGACGAGCGCATCAAGAAGAGCCGGTTCCGCTACGGCGTGCGCCTGTTCGCGCCCAAGGGCGGGGACGGCGCGCGCGAACTGCTGGACGCCATGAAGCGCGGCGAGTCGGTGGCGCTGATGAACGACCAGAAGTTCAACGGCGGCGTGGCCGCCCCGTTCTTCGGCCACGACTCGCGCACCGCGCCTGGGCCCACGCGCCTGGCCATCCGTTTCGGCACGGTGCTGCAACCGATGTCGGTACAGCGCACCAAGGGCGCGCATTTCCGCGCCGTGGTCCACGACCCGATCATCCCGCCCAGCACCGGCGATCGCACGGCCGACATCGAGGCCGGCGTACGGATGATCAACGCCTTCATGGAAGACCGCATCCGCGAGCGTCCGGAAGAGTGGTTCTGGGTCCACCGCCGCTGGCCCAACGAGGTCTATGCGGCGCTGCTGGCGGGCGAGATCCCCACGAACTGAGTCTCCTTCATTCCCGTCATTCCCGCCCTTGTGGCGGGAACCCCTCTGTCAGCCGCAAGGGCAGTGGGGGGCGGACTGCGGAGCAGCCCGCTTGCGCCTCACGTGCGAGCGGAACCAGAGGTTCCCGCCACAAGGGCGGGAATGACGGGAGGAATGAACGGGCAGGGCTTCCCCTAAAGCTCGATCGCGCCCTTGTCCGTTCCCCGACGGAACGGGCCGCCGTAGTGCGGGTCCTGGCGACGGCGGCGGCAGGGGCCGAAATAGTCGCCGCTGCGGATGAACGGCCGCGGCTTGAAGATCACCATGTCGATGCGGTCGAGCAGCGAACGGGCCGTGACCGGCTTGACGACGATCTCGGTGACGCCGGCGTCGCGCGCCTCGAACACCCGATGCCGTTCGGCGAAGCCGGTCAGCATGATGATCGGCAGGAACGGGTCGGGGCTGTCGGGCGAATTGCGCACCAGCTGGGTGAACTGCACCCCGTCCAGCGGCGACATCTTGAAGTCGACGATGGCGATGTCGATCTGGCGATCCTTCAGGATCTGCAGGCCCTCGGCGCCATCGATCGCCTCGTGCACATGGCGCACGCCGACCCCTTTCAGGATCGTGCTGACGATCGCCCGCATGTGGTGGTTATCGTCCACCAGGAGGAAACGGAGCTTATCGAGCACCGCGGACATGCGGGATTACGCCTCATACGCGAGTTTCAAAAGCGGGGCTGGGGATAACCATAACCGAGCGGACCTGTCGATAGGCGGTGTCCCGAAATGGTCAAGTTTGATCGCGTCACTGTCGCATTCCTGCGTCAACGACCCACAGGCTGGGGTCGAGATTGCGGTCGCGCCACTTGAGGCGCCAGCACAGATGCGGGCCCGTGGCGCGGCCCTCCTTGCCGACCGCGCCGATGACCTGGCCCTGGGCCAGCCGCTGGCCGGCGGCCACGTCGACCCGCGAAAGGTGCAGGTAGGCGCTGATCAGGCCCTGGCCGTGGTCGATGAGGACGAGGCCGCCCTCGAAGTGCAGGCCGGTCTCGGCGAAGGCGACGACCCCGGCCGCCGGGGCGACCACCGGGGTTCCCGCCGGCGCGGCCAGGTCGACGCCGTAGTGCGGGCGCTTGGGCTCGCCGTTGAGGATCCGCTGGCCGCCGAAGCGCGACGAGCGCCGCGTGGCCTTCACCGGCCAGATGAAGCCCGCGCGGAAGAAGTCGCCGTCGACGCGGCTGGCGAAGCCGGCGGCCTTGCGCGCGCCCTCGGCGGCGATGCGGGCCAGCAGGACCGGGTCTTCCGGCGAGACCTGCGACGGCGGCAGGCCGTCGATGCGCTGGATGTCGAAGGTTCCCGGCGCGATCGCCACGCGGTGGCTGGCCGAGCCGTCTGGGGTCTGGACGGTGATCTCGGCGGTCGGCGGGGCGTCGCGGTCGAAGCCGACGATGAACCAGCCGTCGGCCGAGGCCTGGGTGAGGGGCAGGCCGTCGACCAGCACCTCGGCGCGGGGCGCGGTGCGGCCGAGGGCATAGCCGCCCTGTTCCAGGCGACCGTTCAGGACCAGTCCCGGCGCCGCGGCGGCGGCGGGGAAGGCAAGGGGAGCGACGCCGCCGACGAAGGCGGCGAGAAGCGCCCGTCTATTCGGAGGCCAGGGATTCAGGCCTTGGTCTCCTGCCAGCGCTTCAGCGCTTCCTTCGGCGTGGCGTAGGCTTCCTGCAACTCGGGGCTCCAGTAGCGCAGGGCCTCCAGCGGGATCTTCGCGCCGGTGACGGCGCAGACCACGTACTGGCCGGGCTGGAGCACGGCGAAGTCGCCGTCGCCATAGTGCAGGACGGCCAGGCCGGATTTTCCGAGGTCGCGATCGTAAGCGTTCATGGGTCTCTTCTACGCCAATCTCGGGGTCTAGAACAGGTCGCCCTGCGACGACGAAGGCGGCGCGGGTTTCGGGCGAGGTGCGGGCTTGGGCGCGGCCGCAGCGACCGGCGCGGGCGGGGGAGGCGGCGGCGTGGCGCCTTCGCCGTCGATCACCGCGTCGCGCTCGCCGACCTTGAACTTCAGGTTCACGCGCTCGCCGGCGGCCAGGTCGGCGGCCGAGCGGGCCAGCGTCCCGTCCATCTTGCGCACCAAGGCAAAGCCCAGCTCCAGCGGACGCTCGGGGTTCAGCGACTGGCGCAGCTTGTCCAGGCCCGCCAGGCGGTCGGCCTCGCGGTCCAGGCGGCGACGGGCCACGGCGTTCAGGCGATCCCAAAGGGCCGGCAGGCGGGCGTGCTGGGCGGCGCGCTCGGGCGCGCGGCGGGCGGCCAGGTCCAGGCGACGCGACAGGTCGGAAAGGCGCTCGCCCTTGGCCTGGCGCTGGCGGGCCAGGGCCTCGGGCGACAGGCGGGCGGTGATCTTCAGGAGGTCCTGGGCGTGGACCGAGGTGTTGCGCTCCAGCGCCGCGTCCAGGCGGCCGGCGGCGATGTCGAACCGCTGCTGGGCCAGCGCCAGCAGGTCGTTGGGGCGTGGCAGGCCCCGGGCGGCCGCCTGCAGGCGCGTGCGGCGCTCCTCGACCACCCGGCCGGCGCAGCGCGACAGGCGGCGGTCGTAGTCGGAAACCAGGCCCCGCAGTTCGGCCAGCACCGGCGTGGCCATCTCGGCCGCGGCCGTTGGGGTGGGGGCCCGGCGGTCGGAGACGAAATCGATCAGCGTCGTGTCGGTCTCGTGGCCGACGGCCGAGATCAGCGGGATCGTCCCTTCCGCCACCGTGCGGGCCAGGGCCTCGTCGTTGAAGGCCCAGAGATCCTCCACCGAGCCGCCGCCGCGGGCGACGATCAGGATGTCGGGGCGTGGGACCGGGCCGCCGGGCGCCAGGGCGTTGAAGCCCCGGATGGCTCCGGCCACCTGGCCGGCGGCGGCGTCGCCCTGCACGACCACCGGCCAGACGATGACCCGGCAGGGCCAGCGGTCGCGGATGCGGTGCAGGATGTCGCGGATCACCGCGCCCGTGGGGCTGGTGATGACGCCGACCACGGCCGGCATCGAGGGCAGGGGCCGCTTGCGCTCGGGCGCGAACAGGCCCTCGCCGGCCAGCTTCGCCTTCAGGCGTTCAAGCTGCGCGAGCAGCGCGCCGACGCCGGCGGCCTCCATGCTGTCGATGACGATCTGGTAGCGCGAGCCGGCCGGATAGGTGGTGATCTTGCCGGTGACGATGACCTCGAGCCCGTGCTCGGGGCGCACGCCCAGGCCGCGTACATTGCCCTTCCAGACGACGCCGTCGATGGCGGCCTTGTCGTCCTTGATGGTCAGGTAGACGTGGCCGTTGGAGTGGTGCGTGACCTTGCTCAGCTCGCCGCGCAGCCGCACGAAGCCGTAGCGGTCTTCCAGCGTGCGCTTCAGCGCGAAGGCCAGTTCCGAGACGGAATAGGCGGGCGCGTTGGAATCGGGGGCGAGGTCGGTCATCGGAGACAACATAAAGCCCTCCCCGCGGAACGGGGAGGGCTGCATGGCGAGAGCGCCTTTTCGACGCCTCTCTTCTTATCGGCGGCTGGCGCTAGATGTAGCGGCGCAGCGAACGGGCCAGCTCGGTGGCGCCGCCCTTTTTCTTGGTCGACTGCTGCGGCTGGTAGGCCACCCGGGCGTGCTCGACGCAGTAGGGGCCTTCCGACGAGCGGCGGCCGCAGAAGGTGAAGCTGTCCGACGACGGGTCGCCGATCGGCCACTTGCACATGTGGGCGCCCAGGGTCAGCACGGTGGCCGAGCCCGGGGCTTCGTTGCGCAGCACCGGAACCGACGGCTGCTGGTGGGCCGAGACCTGGACCGGGGCCGGGGCGACCGGCTCGGCGGCGACCACGCGGCGCGGCGCGGCCGGGATCGTCGAGGCGGCGGCCGGACGGGCCGGACGCGGGGCCTTGAAGGCCGGGCGAGCCGGTTGCGACGGCGCGGCGCGACCCGACAGGCCCAGGCGATGGACCTTGCCGATCACGGCGTTGCGGGTGACCCCGCCCAGTTGTTTGGCGATCTGGCTGGCCGACAGGCCGTCCAGCCAAAGCTTCTTCAGGGTGGTGACCCGCTCGTCAGTCCAGCTCATGGCCCATCTCCGCCTAAAATCGGGCCATGACGAGAAACCCCACCTCGCCATCGCCCTACATCTGGTGTACAGACCGCCCCGCCGGCGGCTGACCTACCAGATAGTGTAAAGAATGCGTTAAGACGCACAATAGGCGCCAGGTAGTCTGTCCACAGAAACTATATATTGATTCTCGGAGCGGGACGCTTGCGTCCGACCCTCGCCGGGCGCACATGGCGAAGGAATTTCCAGGATCGGGCCAATGAGAGACATGGCAGACAGCGTCGTTCCGCCGCAGCCGCGCGACTATCACGGCTGGAACTGGAGCGGGTTCCTCACCCTCTATCAGCGCGAGATCCGCCGCTTCTGGAAGGTGGGCATGCAGACCGTGGCCGCCCCGGTGGTCACCACGCTGCTTTACATGCTGGTGTTCGTGGTCGCGGTCGGGTCTGACCGTCCCGCGGTCGAGGGGGTGACCTTCGGCCATTTCGTGGCCCCGGGCCTGATCATGATGGCCGTGCTCAACAACGCCTTCGCCAATTCGTCGTCGTCGCTGATCCAGGCCAAGATGATGGGCCTGACGTCCGACTTCCTGACGCCGCCCCTGACCCCGCTGGAGCAGGTGGCCGCCTTCGGCCTGGGGGCTGCGACGCGCGGCGTCGTGGTCGGCGCGGTGACGGCGGCCGTGATCGGCGTGCTGCCGGGCGCGGGGCTACAGGTCTCGCACCTTTGGGCGATCATCTACTTCGCGGTCGGCGCTGCGATCATCCTGGGCCTGGCCGGCGTGCTGGCGGGCCTGTGGTCGGAGAAGTTCGACCAGCTGGCGGCGGTGACCAACTTCGCCATCATGCCGATGACTTTCCTGTCGGGCACCTTCTACCTGGTCGACAAACTGCCCGAGCCGTTCCGCACGGCCAGCCACTTCAACCCGTTTTTCTACCTGATCGACGGCTTCCGCTACGGCTTCATCGGCCACGCCGACGGCAGCATCGCCATCGGCGTCGTGGTCACGGCCGTGCTGGCCACGGGCCTGTTCCTGTGGTGCTGGGCCCTGTTCCGCAGCGGGTACCGGCTGAAGAGCTGAGGCGTGGGGCGGCCTGCGAAGGTCGCTCGCTCAGCCTTTCCCTCCCTACCGTCATTCCCGCCCTTGTGGCGGGAACCCCTGGTTCCGCTCGCAGGGGCGGCGCAAGCGGCGTGCCTGGCACGCCGCCCCATTCGCACTTGCGGCCGACAGAGAGGTTCCCGCCACAAGGGCGGGAATGACGGGAGTAGGGGTGACTACCGTCCCACGCCCTTGACCAGCACCTCGACGTCCTTGGTCGGGCCGTCGTTGATCACCGCGATGTGGGTGTCGTTGATGAAGCGCAGCTGGCCGTCCACCTCCACACGGGCCGACACCGAGTAGCGGTGGTTCGGAACGATCTGGGCCGGATCATAGGCCAGCTTGAACGCCACGGGCGGGGCGCGCGTGGCGTCGATCACGTCCTCGGCCAGCACCTTGGCCGGCGCGTCGGCCAGGCTGACGTCCTGCAGGCGCACGATCGTCTTCGTGTTCGGCGGCAGCATGATGCGCTCGCGCCAGACCACGGTCCCGGTGACGACGGCGGGGCCGGCGGCGGGCGGCGTCGAGGCGCAGCCGGGCAGGGCGGCCAGGGCCAGCAGGGCGAGTGAAACGGCGGCCTTCATCGTGGATCCTCCATGCATCTCCCCCACGCCCAGGCTTAGGTCGGATCGCGCCCCGATGGCAAGTTAGCGGTCCCGCGCCGCCAGGGTGTGTCCGCCACGCCCCGCCGGGCGAAAATTCATAGTGATTTCATTGACAGGGCAGGGCTTCGCGTCGACAACGTCGGGCCTTCCAGTCCCCGCGCGAAAGCCCGGGGGCTTCTTGCCTTTTTGGGAGGCCGAATTGAGCACTGCGACGTCGTCCAACTCCTCGCAACACCACATCATGGGCGTGTACAACCGCGCTCCGCTGGCGTTCGAACGAGGCCGAGGCGCGCGCCTGTTCTCGACCGACGGCGGCGAATACCTGGACTGCGTGGCGGGCATCGCCACCTGCGGCCTGGGCCACGCCCACCCGGTGCTGGTCGACGCCCTGAAGACCCAGGGCGAAAAGCTCTGGCACGTCTCCAACATCTACACGATCCCCGAGCAGGAAGTGCTGGCCGACAAGCTGTGCGCGGCCACCTTCGCCGACGTGGTGTTCTTCACCAACTCGGGCACCGAGGCGATCGAGTGCGCCCTGAAGGCCGCCCGCCGCTATCACGCGGTGGCCGGCAATCCGGAACGCATCGACATCATCGGCTTCGACGGCTCGTTCCACGGCCGCTCGTACGCGGCAGTCAACGCCTCGGGCAACGCCGGCTATCTCGACGGCTTCGGCCCGCGCCTGCCGGGCTTCGTCCAGCTGCCGTTCGGCGACTTCGACGCCCTGAAGGCCGCCATCGGCCCGACCACGGCCGGCGTCATCATCGAGCCGGTGCAGGGCGAGGGCGGGGCGCGCGCCCTGACCGAGGCCCAGCTGGTCGAATTGCGCGAGATCACCCGCGAGGCCGGCGTCCTGCTGATCTTCGACGAGGTCCAGAGCGGCATGGGCCGGACCGGCAAGCTCTTCGCCCACGAGTGGGCCGACGGCGCCGAGCCCGACATCATGTGCGTGGCCAAGGCCCTGGGCGGCGGCTTCCCCGTCGGCGCGTGCCTCGCCACCCACGAGGGCGCCAAGGGCATGACCCCCGGCACCCACGGCTCGACCTACGGCGGCAACCCGCTGGCCATGGCGGTCGGCACGGCGGCCTTCGACGCGATCAATACGCCCGAGCTGCTCGACAACGTGAAGACCGTCGCCGGCTACTTCACCCAGCAGCTGAACGGCCTGAAGGACCGCTTCCCGGACGTCGTGCTCGACATCCGCGGCAAGGGCCTGCTGATCGGCATCAAGCTGGCGTCCAACAACCGTGAGTTCATGGCCCTGGCCCGCGACCAGCAACTGCTGGTGGCCGGCGGCGGCGACAATTGCGTGCGCCTGCTGCCGCCGCTGAACCTGACGCTGGCCGAGGCCCAGGAAGCCGTGGCCAAGCTCGAAAAGACCTGCGAGGTCGTCCGCGCCCAAGCGGCGGCCTGACGTCTCGATGACCCGACGCCTCCGCGCTCAAGCGGGGGCGTCCACTCCAGCCCATTTTCGGAAAGGTGGCCTGAGATGACCGCCCCCCGTCACTTCATCGATCTCTGGAAGCTCGACGGCGCCACGCTGCGCCTGATCCTCGAGGACGCCAAGGCCCGCAAGACCGCCCGCAAGGGCTGGCCGCAGGGCCGCGTCGACGCCGACGCGCCCGCCAAGGACCGCGTGCTGTCGATGATCTTCCAGAAGAACTCGACCCGCACCCGCTTCTCGTTCGACGCGGCCATGCGCCAGCTGGGCGGCGACGCCATCATCTCGACGTCCAACGACATGCAGCTGGGCCGCGGCGAGACCATCGAGGACACCGCCAAGGTGCTGTCGCGCATGGTCGACGCAGTGATGATCCGCGCCAACGTCCACGCCGACGTCGAGCGCTTCGCTCAGGTCTCGACGGTGCCGGTGATCAACGGCCTGACCGACAAGAGCCACCCGTGCCAGATCATGGCCGACCTGCTGACGATCGAAGAGCATCGCGGCGACGTGGGCGGCAAGACCATCGCCTGGGTGGGCGACGGCAACAACGTCTGCTCCAGCTTCATCCACGCCGCCCCGCTGCTGGGCTTCAAGCTGAAGATCGCCTGCCCGGCGGTCTATCACGCCGACCTGCACGACCTGGCCCGCGCCGCCGGCCTGAACGGCGACGTGACCATGAGCGAGGACCCCAAGGAAGCCGTGCGCGGCGCCGACGTGGTCGTGGCCGACACCTGGGTCTCGATGGGCGACACCGACCATGACGAGCGCCTGAAGGCCTTCGAGCCCTATCAGGTCGACGACGCCCTGATGGATCTGGCCAAGCCCGACGGCGTGTTCCTGCACTGCCTGCCCGCGCACCGCGGCGAGGAAGTCACCGACGCCGTCCTCGACGGCCCGCGCTCGCTGGTCTGGGACGAGGCCGAGAACCGTATCCACGCCCAGAAGTCGGTCCTGGCCTGGTGCTTCGGGGCCATCGGCTGACCATGGCCCGCATCGAGCTCGACAAGGACGTCCGCGAGGCCGCGCTGCGCAAGCTCTCACTCTACCTCCGCGACGAGCTCGATCGCCCGGTCAGCGGCCTGGAGGCCGGCTTCCTGCTCGACTTCATCGGCGAGACCCTGGGCCCGGTGTTCTTCAACCAGGGCGTCCGCGACGCACAGACGCTGTTCCTGCAAAAGCTGGAAGACGTGGTCTACGAGATCGAGAAGCCCGTCTGACAGAAACCTCCCCCTTTGGGGGAGGCGGCCGAAGGCCGGTGGGGGGGGCAGTTTTCAGCTTCCGCGCCGCCGGCCGATTTCTCAGTAACACCCCCCACCGATCGCTGCGCGATCGCCTCCCCCAGAGGGGGAGGTTCCGGACATCAGCGCCGCTTTCCCCGCCGCACGCCCTTCGGCAGGCCGCCGCGCGGTTTCACCGCCGCCTGCCGCCTTGCCCCCAGGCGAGGCCTCGGCAGCTTCGGGTCGGCCGGCAGCGGGTCGGTGAGCATCTCGAACAGCAGGCCGCCGGTCACGGGCGTCGCCTCGCGCAGGCGCACCTCGACCGACAGGCCCAGCGGCCAGCGCTTGCCGGTGCGCTCGCCGACCAGCGAGTGCAGCTTCTCGTCGTGGACGAAGAACTCGTCGCCGAGGTTGGAGATCGGCACCAGGCCGTCGGCGCCGGTCTCGTCCAGCTTGATGAACAGGCCAAAGCGGGTGACGCCGGTGATGCGGCCGCTGAAGGTCGCGCCCACCCGGTCTGACAGGAACGAGGCGATGTAGCGGTCGGTGGCGTCGCGCTCGGCGGCCATGGCCCGGCGCTCGGCGTGGGTGATGACCTCGGCGGTGTCCTTGATCCGCGCGATGTCCTGGTCGGTCAGGCCGTCGTCGCCCAGGCCCAGGGCCCGGATCAGGCCGCGGTGCACGATCAGGTCGGCATAGCGCCGGATCGGGCTGGTGAAGTGGGCGTACTTGGCGAGATTCAGGCCGAAGTGGCCGATGTTGTCGCTGGAGTAGTGGGCCTGCATCTGGGTGCGCAGGACCACCTCGTTGATGATCGCCGCGTGCGGGCTCTCTCGCGTCTCTTCCAGCAGCTGGTTGAACCGCTTGGTCTGCGGGGCCTCGCCCTTATTCCAGCGGATCTCCAGGGTCTGCAGGAATTCGGCCAGGTTCTGCACCTTCTCCAGACTCGGCGTGTCGTGCACGCGGTAGATCAGCGGCGAGCGCTTGGCTTCCAGGCTCTCGGCGGCCGAGACGTTGGCCTGGATCATCATCTCCTCGATCAGCTTGTGGGCCTCGAGGCTGGCGCGGCGCGTGATCGAGGCGATCTCGCCGTCCTTGGTGATGACGATGCGGCGCTCGTCGCTTTCGATGGCCAGCGGCGAGCGCTGCTCGCGGCCCTTGCCCATCAGGCGGAAGGCCTCCCACAGCGGCGTCAGGATCGCGTCCAGCAGGGGCGGGGCCTTGTCCGGATCCTGGCCGGCCGGCGGGGGCGTGCCATCGATGGCGGCCTGGGCCTGCTCGTACGAGAGCTTGGCGGCCGAGCGCATCAGGCCGCGCACGAAGCGGTGGCTCTTCTTGTGGCCCGACTTGTCGAACACCATCCGCACCGCCAGCGTGGCGCGGTTCTCGCCTTCGCGCAGCGAGCATAGGCCGTTCGACAGGGTCTCGGGCAGCATCGGCTCCACCCGGTCGGGGAAGTAGACGCTGTTGCCCTTGTCGCGGGCGTCGCGGTCCAGGGCCGAGCCCGGGCGGACATAGGCGGCGACGTCGGCGATGGCCACCCAGACCACCCAGCCGCCCTTGTTGCCTTCGCTGTCGTCGGGATGGGCGTAGACGGCGTCGTCGTGGTCGCGGGCGTCGACCGGGTCGATGGTCACGAACGGCAGGTCGCGCAGGTCCTCGCGGCCCTCCAGCGTCGGCTCCTTGGCGGCCTTGGCCTCTTCCTCGGCCTCGTCCGAGAAGCCGGTGGGGATGCCGTGGCTGTGGATGGCGATCAGCGAGGCGGCGCGGGGGTCTTCCTCGTGTCCGACCGTCTCCAGAACGCGGCAGGGCTTGGGGCCATAGCGGCCGGCGTGGCCGCTCTGCTGCACGACCACCAGGTCGCCGTCCTTCAGGTCGCCGACGCCCGGCTGGGCGACGTCGAGGATGAAGCTTTCCTTGGACTTGCGGTCGACCGGCTCGACGCGGATCTCGCGGCGCTGCTTGCGAACCACGCCCAGCACCTTGTGGGCGCTCTGGCCCAGGCGCTTGATCAGGCGGGCCTCGTATTCGCCGCTCTCCAGCTGCTCGAAGCGCACCAGCAGGCGATCGCCGAGGCCAGGCGCGCCGGCGGCGGCCTCGCGACGGTCGGGCGCCAGGCGCACCATCGGCACGTCGTCGTCGGCCTTGGTCAGCTTGACGAACAGGTCGCCGTCGGCGTCGCGCTCGATCACGTCGGCCACGCCGACCGGCGGCAGGGCGCCGGCCTCGGCGAAGCCGCGGCGGCCGCGCTTGCCCAGCTGCCCCTGGGCCTCCATCTCGCGGATCATCTCGCGCAGGGCGCGGCGATCGGCGCCCTTCAGGCCGAAGTGACGGGCGATGTCGGCCTTGGCGGCCTCGCCGGCGTCGCGCAGGAACGCCAGCAGCGTCTCCTTGTCGGGCAGGCCGGCGGGCGGGCGAGCCTTCGAAGCCACCTTCGGGCGCGAGGACTTCGGGGCAGCGGTCTTGGGGAGGCGAGGTTTGGCCATTGCTCCCCTCTAAGCCGTTTCACGGCCGAGGGGAACGGGCAGGCGCGGTTAGGCCCTAGTACAGGTCCTCGATCCGCTGCGGCGTCTGCTGGGCGGGAGGGACCTCGGGCTTCTTCTCGGCCGGCGGGGGCGTGGCCGGGGCGACCGGGGCCTGGACCACCGGCGGCGTCTCGGGGGCGACCTCCTCGGGCGCTTCCTCGACCGGCTTGACCGGCGGGGGAGGCGGCGGGGGCGCGACCTCGACCGGAGCCGGGGTCGCGTCCTTGACCGGCACGCCCGAGACCTCGGCCAGCGGCGCGGTCGAGACCGCGTCGGCCGGCTTGCCGGTGTCCAGCGCGCCGCGCAGGCCCAGCACGAAGCCCACGACGCTGACCGCCGACAGCAGGACCACCACCAGAGGCAGCGGCATGGGACGTTCGAGCGTGGTCATCGCGCTAGTCTACTCCCCCCGGTCGCCTGCCGTCACGCCTCGGTCTTGGCCTTGGCCGGCGCCTTCTTGGCGGCCGGCTTCTTGGCCGCCGTGGTCTTGGCGGCGGCCTTCTTCGGCTTGGCCTCGGCGGCGTCGCCTTCAGCCTTGGCGGCCTTTGCCTTGGCCGGAGCCTTCTTGGGCGCGGCGGCCTTCTTGGCCGGCTTCTTGCCGCCGCCCTTGGCGACGCGCTCGGCCAGCAGGGTCACCGCTTCCGCCAGGGTCAGGGCCGCCGGATCCGCGCCCTTGGGCACGTTGGCGTTGGTGTCGCCGTGCTTGATGTACGGACCAAAGCGGCCCGACAGCACCCGCACCGGCTTGCCGTCCTCGGGGTGGGCGCCCAGCTCGGCCAGCGCCGCGGCGGCCGCGCGCTGCGGACGTCCGCCGCCGGCCCGTTTGTCGGCCAGGATGGCGACGGCGCGGTTTAGGCCGACGTCGAACACCTCGTCGGCGTTCTCCAGGTTGGCGTAGGTGCCGTCGTGCAGCACGAACGGCCCAAAGCGCCCCAGGCCGGCCGTGATCGGCTTGCCGTCGTCGGGGTGCATGCCGACCTCGCGGGGGAGGGACAGCAGCCGCAGGGCCTTCTCCAGGTCCAGCGCCGCCGGCGTCCAGCCCTTGGGCAGGGACGAGCGCTTGGGCTTCTCGCCCTCGGCCGCCACCTCTTCCACATAGGGGCCGAAGCGGCCGTTCTTCAGCCACACGGCGCGGCCGGTGGCGGGGTTGATCCCCAGTTCCTTGTCGGCGCTCTCGGCCTCGCCGTCGCCCTCGGCCACGCCCAGCTGGCGGGTGTAGCGGCATTCCGGATAGTTCGAGCAGCCGATGAAGGCGCCGAACTTGCCGGTCTTCAGCGACAGCATCCCCGAGCCGCAGGTCGGGCACAGGCGCGGGTTCGACCCGTCGCCCTTGTCGGGGAAGATGTGCGGGCCCAGGGCGTCGTTCAGCGCGTCGAGCACGTTGGTGGTGCGCAGTTCGGCGATCTCGCCGACGGCGGCGTGGAAGTCCTTCCAGAACTCGCGCAGGAATTCCTTCCAGTCGAGCTGGCCGTCCGAGACGAGGTCGAGGCGCTCTTCCAGCGAGGCGGTGAAGTCGTACTCCACGTAGCGGCGGAAGAACTGCTCGAGGAAGGCGGTGACCAGGCGGCCCTTGTCTTCGGGGATGAAGCGCTGCTTCTCCATCCGCACGTACTCGCGGTCGCGCAGCACGGTCAGGACCGAGGCGTAGGTCGACGGACGGCCGATGCCCAGCTCTTCCATCTTCTTGACGAGGCTGGCTTCGGAATAGCGCGGGGGCGGCTCGGTGAAGTGCTGGTCGGCGCGGGCCTCGATGACCTTGGCGGCGGCGCCTTCGACGATGGCGGGCAGGCGGGCGCTGTCTTCGCCCTCCTCGTCGTCACGGCCTTCTTCGTAGACCGCCAGGTAGCCCGGGAACAGCACCACCTGGCCGGTGGCGCGCAGGCCGGTGCGGCCGTCGTGGCTTTCCAGGTCGACCGTGGTGCGCTCGATGCGGGCGCTTTCCATCTGCGAGGCGATGGTGCGCTTCCAGATCAGTTCGTACAGGCGCCCCAGGTCCGGATCCAGGCGCAGCGAGCCGGGGTTGCGGCGCATGCTGGTCGGGCGGATGGCTTCGTGGGCCTCCTGGGCGTTCTTGGCCTTCGACTTGTAGATGCGCGGGGCGTCCGGCACGTAGTCCTTGCCGTAGACGTTTCCGATCACGTCGCGGGCGTCGGCGATGCCTTCCGGCGCGATCGAGACGCCGTCGGTACGCATGTAGGTGATCAGACCCACGGTCTCGCCGCCGATGTCGATGCCTTCGTACAGCTTCTGGGCGGCCTGCATGGTGCGCTGGGCCGAGAACCCGAGCTTGCGGGCGGCTTCCTGCTGCAGGGTCGAGGTGGTGAAGGGCGGGGCGGGCGAGCGCTTGCCCGGCTTCTTCTCGACGGCCTCGACCTTGAAGGTCGCGGCCTGCACGGCGGCCTTGGCGGCCAGCGCCGAGGCCTCGTTGCCGAGGTCGAACTTGGTGAGCTTCTTGCCGTCGTGCTTGACCAGGCGCGCCAGGAACGGGTCGGAGCCGGCCGAGACGTCGGCGTCGACCGTCCAGTATTCCTGGGTCCTGAAGCGCTCGATCTCGATCTCGCGGTCGACGACCAGGCGCAGGGCCACCGATTGCACGCGGCCGGCCGAGCGGCTGCCCGGCAGCTTGCGCCACAGCACCGGCGAGAGCGTGAAACCGACGAGGTAGTCGAGGGCGCGGCGGGCCAGGTAGGCCTCGACCAGCTCCATGTCGAGGTCGCGCGGGGCCTTCATGGCCTCGGTCACGGCGCTCTTGGTGATGGCGTTGAAGGTGACGCGCTGGATCTGCTTGTCCTTCAGCGCCTTCTTCTTGTTCAGCACCTCGAGCACGTGCCAACTGATCGCTTCCCCTTCGCGATCCGGGTCGGTGGCGAGGATCAGGCGGTCGGCGTTCTTCAGCGCGTCGACGATGTCGGAGATGCGCTTGGACGACTTGGCGTCGACCTCCCAGCTCATGGCGAAGTCGTTGTCGGGCTCCACCGAGCCGTCCTTCGAGGGCAGGTCGCGGATATGCCCATAGGAGGCCAGAACCGTGTAGTCGGACCCGAGGTACTTGTTGATGGTCTTGGCCTTGGCCGGGCTCTCGACGACGACGACGTTCATTACGACTCTGAGCTAGGGGGAGGTGGATCGACCTTCCGGCGAACCAGGAGGCGAGCGCCGGAAAGTGGGGGCGACCCTATGACAATGTCAACGGCGGCTGTGCGAACCTTCGCAATTGCCGAGCATTCGCCTGTCGACCTCTCTCTTTAGAGAGAGGGGTGTCGAGCGTCAGGCCATTCCGGATTTGCGTGGGCGGCCGCCCTTGGCGCCGTTGGCCCGCGCCGCCGCGCTCTTGGCGGCGGATCTGGCCTGTCCGGCGATCCTGGCCATGTGCGCCTTGGTCCCGAAAACCCCGGCGGCCAGCTCCGGGATCGACAAGTCGACGTCCAGCGCCTTCCAATGCAGACCATATCCGCCCGGGCTGACGAGGACCTGCGCCAGTTCCTCTTCGGTCGCGGCTTCGAGGCCTTGGCCGAGGCGCGCGGGGAAGGCGAACGCGGCGCCGCTGGTCAGTTCGACCTCGATGCGGCCGCTCGCGCGATCATATCGCGCGGACCGTGCTCTGGGCTTGGTATTGGCCTGCTTTTCGCCGAGGGCCAGTGCGGCGTCTATTTCGGCATCGGTCAGGTCAGCCATTGATATCCCTCCATCGCGCCAGCAGGCGTTGCGGTGCTCGACGACGATCGCCATGGCGCGGCGGATTTCCGCGCGCGTCATGGCTTGGGCATGATCATTGGTGAAGATCACCGCACGCAGCCCTAGCACTCGAAGGACGGTCTATCATTTTAACCCAACTCGATGGGTTTTGAAGCGGTCGCCGAGGCCTCGGTGCGGGTAAAGGCGCACAGCGCCGGCGCCTTGGCCGCCTCGGGCGTCAGCGCCAGCTGCTGAAAGCGCTCGGTCTGGGTCCCTTGCGGAAGGAAGGTGACGACCCGGACCGGGCCGTCGCCCTCGCGCACGACCAGTTCGTACGGCGTGGTCGCGTCGCCGCCTCGGCCCTTGCGGCGCTCGACGATGACCATGCCGTTGCGCAGGCCGGCGCGATAGGCGGCGCTGTCCTCGCGCAGGTCGGCGATGGTCATGGTTCCCTTGTCGTCGGTCTTGGGCTCGAAGCCGCGATCGAAGACCGGCGCTGTCACGTCCGTCACCGTGGCGCACGGGGCGAAGGCGTCGGCGGGCAGGCGGATTGGCCGGCCCTGGTCGATGTGGGCCTCGATGTCGGCCGTGACGTCCAGGCCCTTGGCTTTCGCGGCTTCGACGAAGGCGCGGACCATGGTGGCCTTGGGATCGCGGTTTCGCGCCTGGTCCCGCAGCACGACGTCCAGGCTCGATCCGGCTCGCCGCAGTTTCAGGTCCCAGATCGCGGCCAGCAGCGCGCCGCGCTGGTAGGCCAGCTTGTCGGCGTAGGGATCGGTCCAGAATTTCCCGGCCGCCTCGTCGCCGGGCATGGCGATGGCCGGTGAAGTCGCATAGTCGCGCAAGGTCTCGTTCCAGGCGGCCGCGAAGGCCTGCGGCGTGATCTGGCGTTCGCGAACCATCAGGCGGCGAGCGTAGAAATCGGTGAAGCCCTCGCTGAACCAGTAGCCGCGGGGCCCGAAGGCCTGGCCCAGCCGGTTCGGGTTCCAGGCATGGAAGATCTCGTGCGCCAGCAGCACGCGGATGTCCTCCAGCGTCATGTTGGGCGTGACGGCCATGGCGAAGGCCTGGTGCTTGCCCGTGCCGTGGAACGACGCCCCGCTCTGCGGGGCCAGGCTCAGGGCGGTGACCAGGAAGGGTTTCTCGCGGTCGTCGCCGAAGAAGCCGCGTTCGGCCCACAGGATCGCTTCCAGCGCGCCGCTCAGCTCGGCGTCCGAGAAGGCGTGGTCGCCGCGAATGGCCAGCCGCACCGGACCGGCGCGTACGACGCGCAGGTCGCGACCGCCGATCAGCACGCTCTGGCGCGCGTCCTCGTCCCAATCGGCGTCGTCGAGATTGCTGGCCAGCTTGAAGTCCTTTGACCAGCCCTTGCCCCAGCGAAAGGAGACGGGGCCGTCTTCTCGCCCGTCGATCGTGATCAGGGCGCTCACCCCGTCGACATAGAACCACGAAGGCCGGATCCAGGGCTCGCTGGGATAGCTGTCGGACTGGACGGGGTCGCGCTTCAGGGTGTCGTTGACCCTGTAGCGAAGGGTCAGCCTGCGCCCTGGCCTGGAGCGGATGATCCGCGCCTTGGGCGTGTCCTCGACGACGGAGTCCGCGCCTTCGACCGTCAGGTCGGTCAGGTTGCGCCAGATGCCGCTGCGGCCCATCCAGTTGTTGGGCAGCGACAGGTGGGTCTCGCCGTCGGCGTCGGCCTTGAAGGTGGCCGTGACCTCCAGCGCCGTCAGGTCGCCGTCCTTCATCACCGGCGAAACGACATAGGCCACGGGCGCGGCCCACGCCGGCGCGGCCAGCATGGCCAGGGTCAGCGTCGTTGCGACGCTCAAGGTCTTGGATTTCAACTCAACGCCCCCTCAGACGCCGGCCACCATGCCCCCGGGCAGCAATTCGGCCCGGTCGGCCAGGGCGAGCTCCACCAGCGCCGCCATCACCGCCGAAGTCGGCGCTTTTACGGCGCGCACCAGCTCGTCGCGCGACACCGGCGTGGGCGAAAGCAGCGCGGCCACCTGTTCGCGCAGGGCGTCGTGGTCCAGATCGTCGGCGGCTTCATCCGGATCCCAGGCCCTGTCGCGCTCGCGCATGGACGGCGACGCGGACAGCGAGCGCAGCACGTCCTCGACCCCCTCGCACAGGATCGCGCCCTGGCGGATCAGGTCGTTGGGGCCCTTGGCGCGGGGATCCAGCGGCGAGCCGGGCACGGCGAAGACGTCGCGGCCCTGCTCGGCGGCCAGGCGGGCGGTAATCAGCGAGCCCGACTTCAGTTCGGCCTCGACCACGACCACGCCCATGGACAGGCCCGAGATGATCCGGTTGCGGCGCGGGAAGTCCTTGGCCTGGGCGCGGCGCAGCGGCGCGCTTTCGGAAACGACGCAGCCGTGCTCGGCGATGCGGGCGTGCAAGCTGGCGTGCTCGGGCGGATAGATGTCGGCGATCCCGCCGCCAAGCACGGCGATCGTGCCGGTCGACAGCGAACCCTCGTGCGCGGCGCCGTCGACGCCGCGCGCCAGGCCCGAGACCACCACGTGGCCGTGCTGGCCCAGTTCCGCCGCCAGTTGCCGGGCGAAGCGCTGGCCGGCGGCCGAGGCGATGCGGGCGCCGACGATGGCGACGCTGGGCTGGGGCAGAAGCTCGTAGTGACCCAGCGCCCAGATCACCGGCGGCGGCGGGTCCAGCGTGGCCAGGCGATGGGGAAAGTCGGGCTCGCAGGCGCAGATCAGGCGGGCGCCGAGTTTGCCGCCGTCGTCCAGTTCGCGCAGGATCTCGTCCGTGGGCGGCGGCCGCAGCGGGGCCGCCCGGCCTGCCCGGCGGGCCAGGTCAGGCAGGGCGATCAGCGCCCGCTCGGGCGAGCCGAAGCGCTGAAGAAGGTGGTCGAAGGCGACGGGGCCGACCGTCTCGGTGCGCGCCAGGCGAAGCCAGGCCAGGCGCTCCTGATCGGAAAGGCCCCGGGTCATCAGGCCCCCGTGGGCGGCGTTTCCGCCGTCTTCTTCTTGCCGATCTTCGGCTCCTCGCCCTTGAGCAGGCGGGTGATGTTGTCCTTGTGGCGGATGTAGATCAGCACGGCCATGAACAGGCAGAGGCCCAGGATCGGGTAGGGGCGGTCGGTGGCCAGGGCGAAGGGGGCGGCCAGGGCGGCGGCGGTCAGGGCCGCCAGCGAGCTGATGCGGAACAGGGCGGCTACGGCCAGCCAGGTGGCGGCGGCCAGCAGGCCCACGGGCCAGGCGGCGGCCAGCAGCACGCCGTAGAAGGTGGCCACGCCCTTGCCGCCGTTGAACTTCAGCCAGACCGGGAAGATGTGGCCGGCGAAGGCCGCGCCGCCGGCCAGGGCGACGACCAGCGGGTTGCCGTGGCTGAGCAGGTGGGCCAGGCCCACGGCGACCGCGCCCTTGCCGCCGTCGCCCAGCAGGGTGATGGCCGCCAGGTCCTTGCGGCCCGAGCGCAGCACGTTGGTCGCGCCGATGTTGCCCGAACCGATCTTGCGGATGTCGCCGGCCCCGCCCAGGCGCGTGGCGATCAGGCCGAACGGGATCGAGCCCAGCAGGTAGCCCCCGATCACGGCGATCGCGAGGGTCAGATAGGCGACGGGGGCGAGGCTTTCCAAGAAATGCTACCTTTGCGCGAGCGAAACATGGCCAAGCTTGGCCGGTGAGGCAAGCCCGTTTTCGCTTCTTATAGCCGCTTCGCGCGCCGGTTCATGCTTCCGTTTGGGAAGTTCGGCTTGGGCGTCCGGACGCGCCTGTTCTATTGAGCGGTCCATGAAGGATCCGCGCTACGCCCGTCTGATTCCCATCCTCGCCGCCGCCGTGCTCGGCGTCGGCGCCGCCCTGGCCCTGGCCCACTTCGTCGGCAAGCCCGGGGCCGCCGACAAGCCCGCGCCGGCGTCGCCCGCCAAGATCGCGCCGCCCAAGCCGGTGGAGACCGCGCCGGAGCCCGTCGCGGCGACGACCTTCCTGCTGTCGATCCAGGGGATCGCGCTCGGCCCGGACGACTATGTCGGCGCCTTCGGCCTGAAGCTGGCAGGCGCCAAGGTCACGAAGGTCTGCAAGACGCCGGCCGGCTGGTCGCTGACCGCCGCGCGCGGCGGCGCGGGCCTGGACGGCCAGGCTTCGGTGGGCGCGGCCTTCCTCGATCGCGACCACGTCGGCGACCTGGGCGGCCTGGCCCTGGTCGAGATCCCCGGCGGCGACGCCTCCACCGTCGGCGTGTCGGGCACGGCCCAGGTCGGCGTCTATGGCGACATGGGGCAGGCCCGCCAGATCAGGCTCAGCCCCGCACGCGTCGCCCTGGTTCCGGCGCGGGCCTGCCCTTAGGCCTCAGCCCTCGGCGCGGTGCACGATCCGGCCGTCGACGATGGTCATCAGCACCTGACCTTGCAGCCTGCGGCCGTCGAACGGCGAGTTCTTCGACTTCGAGAGCAGCCTGGCGGCGTCGACGATGATCGGCGCGTCGAGGTCGCACAGCACGAGGTCGGCCGGCGCGCCGGGCGCGATGCGGCCGGTCTGCAGGCCAAGCAGGGACGCTGGAGCCAGGGTCACCGCGCGGATCAGGTCGATCAGGGGCAGGCGCTCGTCGTGATAGAGGCCCAGCAGCGCCGGCAGCAGGGTTTCCAGGCCCACCGCGCCCGGCGCGGCCTGGTCGAACGGCAGGCGCTTGTCCTCGGCCGGAGCCGGGGCGTGGGCGCTGACGACGATGTCGATCAGGCCCGAGGCCAGGGCCTCGATCAGCCCCTGGCGGTCGTCCTCGCCGCGCAGGGGCGGGGTCAGCTTGGCGAACGTGCGGTAGTCGCCGATGTCCAGTTCGTTGAAGCTCAGGTGGTTGATCGACACGCTGGCGTGGATGCGCAGGCCCTTGGCCTTGGCGCGGCCCAGGGTCTCCAGCGCCTGGGCGCTGGTCAGCTGGTCGACCAGCAGGCGTCCGCCGGTGGCTTCCAGGAGGGCCACGTCGCGCTCCAGCATGATCCGCTCGGCCATCGGCGAGATCGACGGCAGGCCCATGCGCGCGGCGAACTCGCCGCCGGTGGCGGCTCCGCCCTTGGCCAGCCACGGGTCGAGCGGGCGGTGGGCCAGGATGGTGTCGAAGCCCCTGGCGTAGGAGAGCAGGCGCTGGAACACCTTGCTGTCGGCGATCGGCCTGTCGGCGTCGGTGACATAGACGCAGCCGGCTTCGCGCATCAGGCCGATCTCGGCCATCTCCTCGCCGCGCAGGCCCTTGGTGGCCGCGCCGGCGCAGAGGATGCGGGCGCTGTCGATGTCTCGCGCGCGGCGCAGCAGGAAGTCGACCGTGCTGGGATCGTCGACCGCCGGATCGGTGTCGGGCTGGACGACGAAGCTGGTGACGCCGCCGGCTGCCGCGGCGCGCGCGGCGCTGGCCAGGGTTTCCTTGGTTTCCGCGCCCGGCTCGCCGGTCTTGACCCGCAGGTCGATCAGGCCCGGCGCCAGCATGGCCCCGCCGCAGTCGACGACGCGCACGCCCTTGCTGAGCTTGCCGAACTCGCGGCCCTTGGCCACGTCGGCGATGACGCCTTCGGAGACGATGACGCCGCCGGGACCGTCATAGCCGCTTTCGGGATCGACGAGGCGGGCGTTGACGAAGGCGAGCGGCTGGGGCGCGGTCATCGGCCTTCCTCCTCGAGACGGTGGGCGAGGGCGGCGAGCACGGCCATGCGGGCGGCGACGCCCATCTCGACCTGGTCCTGGATCAGGCTGACGGCGGGATCGTCGGCGACGTCGCTGTCGATCTCGACGCCCCGGTTCATCGGCCCCGGGTGCATGACCTTGGCTCCCGGCGCGGCGCGCGACAGCTTCTCGCGGTCCAGGCCGTAGAAGCGGAAGTATTCGCGGGTCGAGGGCACGAAGCCGCCCTGCATCCGCTCCAGCTGCAGGCGCAGCATCATCACCACGTCGGCGCCGGCCAGGCCCGACTTCATGTCGTGGTGCACGGTCACGCCCCAGCGCTCGGCCTGGGCCGGCATCAGGGTGGGCGGGCCCACCAGGCGCACGCTGGCGCCCAGGATCTGGAGCAGGGCGACGTTCGAGCGGGCGACGCGGCTGTGCAGCACGTCGCCGCAGATGGCCACGGTCAGGCCCGAGACGCGGCCGAAAGCCCGCCGGACCGACAGGGCGTCGAGCAGGGCCTGGGTCGGGTGCTCGTGCTGGCCGTCGCCGGCGTTGACGACGCTGCCGCTGACCTTCTGGCTGAGCAGGGACGCCGCCCCCGACGAGGCGTGGCGCACCACCAGCAGGTCGGGCCGCATGGCGTTCAGCGTCACGGCCGTGTCGATCAGGGTCTCGCCCTTGGCCACCGACGAGGTCTTGGGGTTCATGTTGACGACGTCGGCGCCCAGCCGCTTGCCGGCCAGCTCGAACGAGCTCTGGGTGCGGGTGCTGTTCTCGAAGAACAGGTTCATCAGAGTCCGTCCCTTGAGCAGGTCGAGGGACTTGGACGTCTGCCGGTTCAACGCCACGAAGGCGTCGGCCAGGTCCAGAAGGTCGGCCGCCTGGGGAGCGTTGAGATCGCCCGCCGAAAGGAAGTGCCGCTTGGGGAACGAGAAGAGGCGCTTGCGGATCGTCTCGATCGCCGCGCTCGGGTCATGGGCTGAAGCCGTCATGAGCCCGCGTCATAGGCGGCTTTGGGCGGGAAGGGAAGGCTAGTCTGCCCCCTCTCCCCTTGCGGGAGAGGGTGGCCTCGCGGAGCGAGGTCGGGTGAGGGGATGAAGGCGCTGTCCGCTCGGAAGCGGTCAGGCTGGGTGGGGCATCGGAATTCCGAGAGACCCCCTCATCCGTCGACTGCGCCGACACCTTCTCCCGCAAGGGGAGAAGGGGAAGTCAGACTTCCCCCCGGATCCCTCGCATCCGTTCCAGGGCGCCCTGCAGGATCCAGCCGGCGGCCATCTTGTCGACGACCTCGCCGCGGCGCTTGCGGTTGACGTCGTGCTCATCGATCAGCACGCGGGTCACCGCCGCCGTCGACAGGCGCTCGTCCCAGAAGGTGATGGTCAGGTCGGGGCGCAGGCGCAGCAGGTTGCGGGCCAGCGCCCGGTTGCTCTGGCAGCGCACGCCCTCGGTGCCGTCCATGTTGACCGGCAGGCCGATGACGATCCCGGCGACCTTGCGATAGTCGATGATGTCGAACAGCGCCGCGGCGTCCTGGGTGAACTTGGTCTTGTGGATCACGGTCAGCGGACTGGCGACCGTCAGGGTCACGTCGGACACGGCCACGCCGATGGTCTTCTCGCCAGGGTCCAGGCCGATGACCGGCTTGTAGTCGGGAATGGCGGCGGCGAATTGTTCGATGTCGAGAACGGGCATGGGCGGCTTCTAGCGCTTCGCGGGCCCTCAGGCGAGGAAAAGCCCCATGCGAGAGCCGTCGGGCTTGTCAAAGACAAGGCTAGGCGGGTAACCCACCCCTCTACTGTCGGAAATTTCCGACTGCCGTCACTACTGCTTGGAGAAGGCCCCATGGCCATCGACGCCGCGACCGTCCGCAAGGTCGCCCGGCTCGCCCGCATCGCCGAACCCGAAGAGCGCATCGAAGCTCTGACGCAAGAGCTCAACGGGATCATGACGTGGATCGAGCAGCTGGCCGAGGTCGACACCGACGGCGCCGAGCCGCTGACCAGCGTCGTGGCCGCCGGCCTGCCGCTGCGCGACGACGTCGTCACCATGGGCGGCGAGCCGGAAGTCGTGACCGGCAACGCCCCCAAGACCGTCTCCAACTTCTTCGTCGTGCCCAAGGTGGTCGAATAATGAGCGCGCTTAACAAGCTCACCCTCAAGGGCGCCATCGACGGCCTGGCCGCCAAGGAGTTCACCTCGGTCGAGCTGACCCAGGCCCACATCGACGCCGTCGAAGCCGCCCGCGGCCTCAACGCCTACATCCTGGAAACCCCGGAGCAGGCGCTCGAGATGGCCGCCGCCTCGGACGCCCGCCGCGCCAAGGGCGAGGCCGGCCCGCTGGATGGCGCGCCGCTGGGCGTGAAGGACCTCTTCTGCACCAAGGGCGTGCGCACCACGGCCTGCTCGAAGATCCTCGAGAACTTCGTCCCGGCCTACGAGTCGACCGTGACGTCGAACCTGTGGCGCGACGGCGCGGTGATGCTGGGCAAGCTGAACCTCGACCAGTTCGCCATGGGCTCGTCGAACGAGACCAGCTACTTCGGCCCGGTCACCAACCCCTGGCGCGCCAAGGACAGCAACAAGGCCCTGACCCCGGGCGGTTCGTCGGGCGGCAGCGCCGCGGCCGTCGCCGCTGATCTCTGCCTGGGCGCCACCGCCACCGATACCGGCGGCTCGATCCGCCAGCCGGCCGCCTTCACCGGCACCGTCGGCATCAAGCCGACCTATGGCCGCTGCTCGCGCTGGGGCGTCGTCGCCTTCGCGAGCTCCCTGGACCAGGCCGGCCCGATCGCCAAGACCGTCGAGGACGCGGCCCTGCTGCTGAACTCGATGTCGGGCCACGACGAGAAGGACTCCACCAGCCTCGACATCGCCACGCCGGACTTCACCCAGTTCGTCGGCAAGTCGGTCAAGGGTCTGCGCATCGGCATGCCGAAGGAGTATCGCGTCGACGGCATGCCGGCCGAGATCCAGAAGCTGTGGGACGACGGCGTCGCCTGGCTGAAGGAAGCCGGCTGCGAGATCGTCGAGATCAGCCTGCCGCACACCAAGTACGCCCTGCCGGCCTACTACATCGTCGCGCCGGCCGAAGCCTCGTCGAACCTCGCCCGCTACGACGGCATGCGCTACGGCCTGCGCGAAGAGGGCGCCAACCTCGCCGAGATCTACGAGAACACCCGCGCCGCCGGCTTCGGCGACGAGGTCAAGCGCCGCATCCTGATCGGCACCTACGTGCTGTCGGCCGGCTACTACGACGCCTACTACCTGAAGGCGCTCAAGGTGCGCCGCCGCATCGCCGAGGACTTCGACAACGCCTGGACCAAGGTCGACGCCATCCTCACCCCGACCGCGCCCTCGGCGGCGTTCGGCCTGGGCGAGAACTCGAGCGACCCGATCGCCATGTACCTGAACGACGTCTTCACTGTGACGACCAACCTTGCCGGCCTGCCGGGCCTGTCCTTGCCCGCGGGCCTGGACGCCAACGGCCTGCCGCTGGGTCTGCAGATCATCGGCAAGCCGCTGGACGAAGGCACGGTGTTCTCGGTGGCCGGCGCCATCGAAAAGGCCGCCGGCTTCACGGCCAAGGCCGACAAGTGGTGGTGATGTGAGGTGCGATCCTCGCCCTTCGACGAGTTCAGGGTGAGGATCGATTTCGACGCCCGCATTGAAGCCTCTTCCTGAGCCTGTCGAAGGACGAGGTTTCACGTACAGAAAGGGCGGCTCCAGCGATGGAGCCGCCCTTTGTCGTTTCAGGCCCTTACTGGCCAGTATCTTATTGGGGCGTGTTCGGCGTCACCGGGACCACCGGAACGGCCGGCTGCGGAGCCGGAGCCGCGATGGGCGCCGGCACGGCCAGCGGAGCCGGTTCGGCGACGATCGCGGCCGGAGCGGCGGGCGCCGGAGCCGGCGTCGGGGCCGGGACCGTGGCGCTGACGTTGCTCGAGGCCTCCTCGGCCGACGGCGCGCTTTCCACGGGCGCCGGGCGAGCCGCGCGGCGGGCGGCCGGGCGCGGCTCGGCGCGGGCCACTTCTACGCGAGCCGCGGGAGCGGGAGCGGGCGTGGCGGCGGGCACCACGGCCGCCGGTTCAGGCATCGGAGCCGGGGTCGGCGCCGGCGCCGGCGTGGGAACCGCCTCGGCTTCTGCGACCTTCAAGCCTTCGTCCGGCGAGGCCGGGGTCTGGGCCTGATTGCTCATGATCCCCCAGGCCAGGGCGCCGACGGCGACCACGGCGACGGGGGCGCCGATCAGCAATGGCAGATTGCTGGAAGACTTCTTCTTGTGCGTCGAGGTGCGGGCATAGACGGGGGCTTGCGGAAACAGGGCCGAACCGTCGCCAGCATTGGCGATCGCGGGTTCAGGACCATCGAGGTTCAAGGCAGGCATTTGGGTCCTCCTCAGCTTATCCTTGTCGGGATAAGTAACGGGAGGTTTCGAACGTGGTTCCTCCTGACCCGGAATGGCGCCGTTTCTGCCGGATTCGGGCCGCAATTCTTGTAGCGCTTGATTTGCCCGCTCCTAGAGGGCGCCGCCCAAGGCGCACTCCCCATCACCGCAAGGCTTCGAACCCTCTCCCTGAAGGGGGAGGTGGCCTGGAGGGCCGGAGGGGGCCTTGCGCGGTCTCAATACCCCAGCGCGACCCCGTCCTTGCGCATCTCGGTCGCCGCCGCATAGCGCCCCGGCCAGCGCTCGATGGCCTGGTAGCCGCCATAGCCGCCGGCGTCGGTCTTGAGGGTCCAGCCGATGGCTTCCAGAGCCTTGCGGGTCGCGGCCGGCACGCCGGTCTCCAGGTCGAGCGCGGCGATGTCCTCGGCGGCGATCCCGGTCGGCTCGGGCGAGCCGCCATGGTGCCAGCGCGGGGCGTCGCCGGCTTCCTGCACGCCCAGGCCGAAGTCGACCATGTTGCTGATGATCTGGGTCTGGCCCTGGGGCTGCATGTCGCCGCCCATGACGCCAAAGCTCAGCCACGGCTCGCCCTTGCGGGTGGCGAAGCCCGGGATGATCGTCTGGAACGGCCGCTTGCCGGGCGCATAGACATTGGGATGGCCGTCGGTCAGGGCGAACAGTTCGCCACGGTCCTGGAACATGAAGCCCAGGCCGTCGGGCATCAGGCCCGAACCCATGCCGCGATAGTTCGACTGGATGATCGACACCATCATCCCGTCCTTGTCGGCGGTGGTGAAATAGGTGGTGTCGCCCTTGCTGGGCGCCGTGCCCGGATAGCTCGGCGTCCAGATCCTGTCGGGACGGATCAGCCTGGCGCGTTCCTTGGCGTAGTCCTTGGAGATCAGCCACTCGATCGGCGACTTGTAGAAGTCCTGGTCGGCGTAGAACCGGGCGCGGTCCTCATAGGCCAGGCGCTTGGCCTCGACGGCGTGGTGGATGGCCTGGGCCGACTGGAAGCCCATGCCGGCCACGTCGAACTGCTCGAGGATGCCCAGCATCTGCAGGGTGGCCAGGCCTTGGGTGTTGTCGCCCAGGGCATGGACGTCGACGCCGCGATAGCCGGTGGTGTGCACCGTGGTCCAGACCGAGCGGTGGGCCGCCAGGTCGGCCTTGGTCATCCAGCCGCCGATGCGCTTGAAATAGGCCTCGATCGTGGTCGCGATCTCGCCCTCGTAGAAGGCCCGGCCGCCGCCTTGCGCGATCAGGCGGTAGGTGCGGGCCAGGGCCGGGTTCTTGAAGATCTCGCCCTCGACCGGGGTCTTGCCCTCGGGCGCCCAGACCTTCTTGAAGTTCTCGACCTCCTCGATGTTGGACGCCGGATTGGTGAAGCGGCGATGGCTGCCCGCCAGGTAGAAGGCGACGTTCTGGGTGATCGGGTGGCCTTCCTCGGCCGTGGCGATCGCCGGCTCGAACAGTTCGGCCCACTTCAGCTTGCCGTAGCGCTCGTGCAGGGCCCGCCAGGCGTCGACCGCGCCGGGCACGCTGACGCTGACGGCGCCGTAGCTGGGGATCTTGCCGTCCTTGGCGCGCGAGCGGACCGTCTCCAGCGACAGGCCCTTGGGCGATCGGCCCGAGCCGTTCAGGCCCACCACCTTGCGGGTCTTGGGATCCCAGAGGAGCACGTAGCAGTCGCCGCCGATGCCGCAGGCGATCGGCTCGCACAGGCCCAGCATGGCGTTGGCGGCCACCGCCGCGTCGGCCGCCGAGCCGCCCTTCTTCAGGACGGCGATCGCCGCCTGGGTCGCCAGCGGATGGGCCGTGGCCGCCGCGCCGTGGATCCCCCAGGCCGCCGAGCGCGAGGCGAAGCTGGCGCCGTCCACCCGGTCGCCGCCATGCACGTCGGGGCGCTTACGGTTCGGGTTGGGGCCGGTGAGGATCTGCGACTGCGCCAGGGCTTGCCCCGCGAAGGCGACGGCGGGCAAGGCGGCGAAGAAAGTGCGACGGCGCATGTCGAGGTCCCCACGAAAACGGCGAGTCCGTTTCTAGGGGCGGCGGGCGGGGGAGGCTAGGCCGTGCGGGAAAAGTGGGTGCTTGGGGCAAAGATCCTCCCCCTCCGGGGGCGGTGGCCCGAAGGGCCGGAGGGGGGCGTTTTCAGCTTCCGCTTTTGAGGAAGGCTCGCGGCCACGTCCCCCAACCGATCGCTTCGTTCTTTGATCTCTACCCCAGCGCCAGATCGTCCAGCTCCTTGCCCAGCACCAGCGCCAGGGCCTCGACCACCAGCACGTGGTCCTGGCGTTGCGGCAGGCCCGAGACGGTGACCGCGCCGATGCAACCCAGGCCCTTCACCAGCAGCGGAAAGCCGCCGCCGTGGGCGGCGTAGTCCCGCGTCGGCAGGCCGTGCTTGGCCTCGAGCGTCTCGCCCTTGGCCGCCAGGGCCAGGCCGATCCCGTACGAACTCTTGGAGAAATGCAGCACGGTGTTGCGCTTGCGGCGGATCCAGTCGGCGTTCTCGCCGGTCGAGCCGGGCAGGGCGGCGTGGAACAGCGGCCGGTCGCGCAGCGAGATGTCGATGGCCAGCGGCGCCTTGCGGGCCAGGGCCGCGTCGCGCAGGCCCGCGCCCAGGGCCCAGGCGGCGTCGAGGTCGAAGCGCGGGAAGACCAGGCTGGCCTCCTGGGCGGCGATGCGGTCCAGGTCGTCCTTGCAGCTCATCGGGCGGCCTCGACCGAAAGCTCGCGGCGTTCGGCGGCAGAGCGGGCGGCCAGGTTCAGAAGCTCCATCACCTGCAGGGCCTCGCGGGCCGGCACGGGATTGGCCGCTCCGGTCAGGATCGCGTCGCGGATCCCGGCGTAGTAGGCGGCATAGTCGCCGCGCTGGCCCTGAACGACTTGGCTGGCCAGGGCGTCGCCGTCGGCGCGGGTCAGGGTCCCGGGGCGCGGATCCTGGCCGAAGCCCTCGTCGGCGGGCGTGAGACCGCGCTTGAGCGCGTCCTCCTGGGCGTCGAGGCCCTGCTTGACGAAGCTGCCCTTCGTGCCGTGCACGGCCAGGCGCAGGTCGGCCGCGGCGGTCAGCAGGCTGCCGTGCAGGATCACCCGCAGCGCCGCATAGCGCAGGGTCACGTGGAAATAGTCGTCGGCCCCCGCGCCCTGGCGCTGGACGCCGATATCGGCATTGACCGCCAGGGGCGGGCCGAACAGTTGCAACGCCTGGTCCAGCAGGTGCGGGCCAAGGTCGAACCAGGCGCCTGCGCCCGGACCCGCCCGCTCGCGCCAGCGGTCGCGGACCACGGGGCGGAAGCGATCGAAGTGGCTTTCGTACTGCGTCACCTCGCCCAGCGCGCCTTCCGCGATCAGGCCTTTCAGCGTCAGGAAGTCGGCGTCCCAGCGGCGGTTGTGGAACACCGACAACAGGCGATCGTGGGTCTCGGCCGAGGCGATCAGGGCGCGGGCCTCGTCGAGGGTGACGGTGAACGGCTTGTCGATCACCACGTGCTTGCCGGCGGAGAGGGCCGCCTGGCCCTGCGGGGCGTGCAGGTCGTTGGGCGTGGCGATCACCACCAGGTCGATGGCCGGGTCGGCCAACGCCTCGTCGAGGCCGGCGACGACCTTGGTCTCCGGGTGGTCGGCGAGCACCTTGGCCGGGTCGCTCGACACCACGGTGTGCAGGACGAGGCCCGGCGTCGTGGTGATCAGCGGGGCGTGAAAGGTCTTGCCGACATAGCCGTAGCCGACGAGGGCGACGTTGAGCGGGGCGGTCGTGGTGGGAGACAACGTTGTCATGCATCCAATCTAAGCCGTGATCGCGGCGAGGTCACGGCGCCGGCGGGCGAAATGCACAACGAAAAAGCCCCCGGCGCGGCTGCGTCCGGGGGCTCGATTTCAGCGGAGGGGCGAAGATCAGATCTTCACCGGCTCCATCTTGGGGGTCAGCAGGTGCACCACCAGCAGGGCGATCAGGTAGGCCGTGCCAGCGACCACGAAGATCGGGGTGTAGGTGCCGATGTCCTCCAGAACCTTGCCGATGTACTTGGAGAACACCATGCCGCCCAGGGCGCCCAGCATGCCGCCGATGCCGACCACCGAGCCGACGGCGGCGCGCGGGAAGACGTCTGAGGGCAGGGTGTAGAGGTTGGCCGAAAAGCCCTGGTGGGCCGCGGTCGCCACGCCGATGATCAGCACGGCCAGCCAGACGTTGCTGGCGAACGAGGCGAACATCACCGGCACGGCCAGCAGGGCGCAGACCAGCATGGTCGTCTTGCGGGCGGCGTTGATGCTCCAGCCACGCTTCATCAGGTTCGACGACAGCCAGCCGCCGCCGACGCTGCCGACGTCGCTCAGCAGGTAGATGGCGATCAGCGGCGGACCGAAGGTCTTCAGATCCAGGCCATAGCGCTTGCCCAGGAAGTCGGGCAGCCAGAACAGGAACATCCACCAGATCGGGTCGATCAGGAACTTGCCCAGCGAGTAGGCCCAGGTTTCGCGCTTGGTCAGCAGCTTGGCCCAGCCGATCTTCTCGACGGGGTCGGCCGGATCCTGCTCGATGTGGGCCAGTTCGGCCGCGCCCAGCTTCTTGTGTTCGCGCGGACGGCGGTAGACCAGCAGCCAGATCGGCAGCCAGATCAGGCCCGCTACGCCGGTGACGATGAAGGCCATCTGCCAGCCGAAGGCCAGGGTGATGCCTGGCACGACCAGCGGGGTGACGATGGCGCCGATGTTGGTGCCGGCGTTGAAGATGCCGGTGGCGAAGGCGCGTTCCTTCTTGGGGAACCACTCGGCCACGGCCTTGATGCCGCCCGGGAAGCCGCCGGCCTCGCCGACGCCCAGGCCCATGCGGGCGAAGATGAAGCCCGACAGGCCGCGCGCGCCAGCGTGGGCGATGTGGGCGATCTGCCAAATGGCGAACGCGATGCCGAAGCCCCAGCGGGCCCCGATCTTGTCCATGATCTTGCCCCACGCCAGGTAGGCGATGGCGTAGGAGAGCTGGAAGTAGAAGACGAGGTCGGCATAGTCGCCCTCGCTCCAGCCGAACTCCTTGGAGAGGTTCGGCTTGAGCAGGCCGATGGTCTGCCGGTCCACATAGTTGATGACCATCGCCGCGAACAGCAGGCTGACGATCACCCAGCGATAGCGCCCGATCTTTTCAGACGGCGCAGGGGCCGCGGATACGTCCATGGACTTCGTCTTCCTTACCCTAGTCTTTGTTCTGGTTTGTTGTTTTGCGGCGGCCCGCCGTCAGGCGGGAACCGCCCTGCAGCGGACCTCGCCCAGCGGGCCGAAGCTTATGGTCGACTCGTCGCCGGCCGCTACGTCGTGGATGCCGGTGCTGGCGCCGGTGGTGACCAGCATGCCCTTCTTCAGCGGCCGGCCGCGCGAGGCGACGTGGCCGAGCAGGAAGGCCAGGGCCGCCAGCGGCGAGCCGGGGATCGAGGTCGCGCCGCCCTTGCCGACGCTCAACCCGTTGACGAAGGTCTCGGCCGGCATGGCTTCCCAGCCGATCTCGCGCCAGTTCTCGATGACCGGACCCAGGATCTGGCCGTCGTTGTTGCCGAAGTCGGAGACGACGATGGGCGGGCCCAGCTCGTTGATGGTCTTCAGCGGGCTGCCGGCGATCTCGACGCCGAGGATCAGCTCGCCGACATAGTCGGCGGCTTCTTCCGCCGTCCACTCGGTCTTGCCCTCGGGGGCGTCCTTGGACAGGCGGATGATGAACTCGGCCTCGACGGCGCAGAAACCGCCAGGAATGGCGCGGAACGGGGTCGGCTCGGCGCCGGCGTCCCAGACGTTCTTTTTGAAGATGCAGCCGGCCAGGCGGTCGACGCCCAGGCGCTCGCGGTGCTGCGGGGGAACCAGGCCCACCTTCCAGCCGACAAGTTCGTCGGGCCACAGGTCGATGGCGATGTCCTGCACCGCATAGCCGTCGGCCATCGACTGGGGCAGGGCGCCGCCGGGATAGCCGGGAACCGAAACGCCCTTCTGGCGGGCTTCAACGAATTGGGGGGCGATCGACGCCGGTGCGAATAGGTCGCTTTGCGCCTCAGAAACGGTCACGCCGCGTAGCCTCCCTCGAATTACTCATGGCTGGCCCGTTCGTCGGACCTGCGCTGTCTCTAATGGAAACCGGTGTCATTGACAATTGGTCCACTGAAACACGTCACAGCGCGGAGGGGAACCGTTCATGCGCTCGGAGACTCTTGTTTTCAGACAGGGATCGGGAAAATGGCGCAGTCGCAACTCACCGAATACCGCCGCAAGCGCGACTTCAAGAAGACCGCCGAACCCAGCGGCGAGCGCGCCGTGGCGGCCGCGCCGCACCTGCGATTCGTCATCCAGAAGCACGACGCCACGCGCCTGCACTACGACTTCCGGCTGGAGGTCGACGGGGTCCTGAAGTCCTGGGCTGTGACCAAGGGTCCGTCGCTGGATCCGGCCGACAAGCGGCTGTCGGTCGAGGTCGAGGACCATCCGCTCGACTACGGCGACTTCGAGGGCACGATCCCCAAGGGCCAGTACGGCGGCGGCACGGTGCAGCTGTGGGATCGCGGCTACTGGGCGCCCGAGCCCGGCTTCGAGGACGTCGGCAAGGCCCTGAAGAAGGGCGAGCTGAAATTCGTGCTGGAGGGCGAGCGCCTGCACGGCGGCTGGGTGCTGGTGCGCATGAAGCACGACCGCAACGCCAAGGACGGAAAAGGCAGGCGCAGCAACTGGCTGCTGATCAAGCACCAGGACGGGGCGGCCAAGCCGGGAAAGGGAGACGCCGTCCTGGAGGAAGACCGCTCGATCGCCTCGAGCCGCAGCATGGCGGATATCGCGGCGGGCAAGGGCAGATCACCCAAGCCGTTCATCCTGAAATCCAAGGGCAAGGCCGACGCGGTGTGGAAATCGCGCACCAAGGCCGAGCGTGACGCGCTAGCCAAGGAAGCCGAGGAAAACCGCAGCTTCGCGCCGGCCAAGAAGGCCGGGGCGACCAAGGCCGACGCCATGCCACGCTTCATCGAGCCTCAGCTGTGCAAGTCGGTGGATCGCCCCCCGGCCGGCGCCGGCTGGGCGCACGAGATCAAGTTCGACGGCTATCGCCTGCAATTGTGCGTCGAGGATGGCCGCGCCGTGCTGAGAACCCGCAAGGGCCTCGACTGGACCGAGCGGTTCGCAGGGGTCGCCGAGGCGGCCGCGGACCTGCCCGACGCGATCATCGACGGCGAGGCGGTGGTGTTGGACGAGGCCGGCCAGCCCGACTTCGCGGCCCTGCAGGCGGCCCTGGCCGAAGGCGGGGAGGGCGAGATCATCTTCTTCGCCTTCGACCTGCTGTTCGAAGGGGCCGAGGACCTGCGGAGCCTGCCGCTGCGCGAGCGCAAGGCTCGGCTGAAGGCGCTGCTCGGCGAGGACGAACCCCGCCTGCGTTATGTCGACCATTTCGAGACGGCGGGCGACGCGGTGCTGCTGTCGGCCTGCAAGCTGGAGCTGGAGGGCATCATCTCCAAGCGGCTCGACGCCCCTTATCGTTCGGGGCGCAGCGAGACCTGGACCAAGGCCAAGTGCCGGGCTGGCCACGAGGTGGTGATCGGCGGCTGGACCACGACGGGAACGGCTTTCCGCTCGCTGATCGCCGGGGTGATGCGCGACGGCAGGCTGGTCCATGTGGGCCGCATCGGCACGGGTTTCGGCAAGGACAAGGTGGCCAAGCTGCTGCCGAAGCTGAAGGCGCTGGAGACAGACCGCTCGCCGTTCGAAGGGCAGGGCGCGCCGAGGAAGGCGGCCAACATCCATTGGGTGAAACCGCAGTTGGTCGCCGAGGTCGAGTACGCCGGCTTCACCGGCGAGGGCGCGATCCGCCAGGCCGCTTTCAAGGGGCTGCGCGAGGACAAGCCCGCTTCCGAGGTCGAGGCCGACGCCGTGCCCGCCGCACAGGCGGAACTGGCCGAGCCGACGCCCAAGGCCGTGAAGGCGACGGCCTCGAAGGCCGAAAGCGTCGTGCTGGGCGTGCCGATCTCCAAGCCCGACAAGCCGCTGTGGCCAGACGCCGGCGACGGCGAGCCCGGGACGAAGCTGGATCTGGCCCGCTACTACGCCGTCGTCGGCGAGTGGATGCTGCCGCACATCAAGGGACGTCCGGCCTCGGTGATCCGCGTGCCCGACGGCATCGATGGCGAGACCTTCTTCCAGCGCCACGCGATGCGCGGGATGTCGTCGCTGATCGAGACGGTGACGGTGGATGGAGACCGCCAGCCCTATATCAGGCTCGACCGCGTCGAGGCCCTGGTCGCCGCCGCCCAGATCGCGGCTGTCGAGATCCACCCCTGGAACTGCCAGCCGGGCGATCCGGAAGTCGCCGGCCGTCTGGTCTTCGACCTCGACCCGGCGCCGGAGCTGACCTTCGAGGACGTCATCGCCGCCGCCCGCGAGATGCGCGACCGGCTGGAGGAGCTTGGGCTGGTCAGCTTCTGCAAGACCACCGGCGGCAAGGGGCTGCACGTGGTCACGCCGCTTTCGGACAAGGTTCCCTGGGACCAGGCCAAGGCCTTCGCCCGCGAGGTCTGCGCCCGCATGGCCGCCGATGAGCCCGACCGCTACCTGATCACCATGAGCAAGAAGGCGCGGGCCGGAAAGATCTTCCTCGACTACCTGCGCAACGACCGCACCAGCACGGCGGTGGCCCCGCTGTCGGCGCGGGCGCGGCCGGGGGCCACGGTGTCGATGCCGCTGAACTGGACGCAGGTGAAGGCGGGCCTGGATCCGACGCGGTTCACGATCCGCACAGCGCCGGATTTGATCGCCAAGAGCACGGCCTGGGCCGACTACGCGGAGGCGGGGAGGCCCCTGAAGGCGGCGATCAGGCGGCTGGGGTAGCTTGGCTCCTTACTTGCCGCCCACCCAAACATCGTCATCCCTGGCGAAGGCGCGAAGCGCCGCAGACCAGGGACCCATGGGACCGGGCGCGACGTTTGGATCCGCAAGCAGTAGCCGGCGCCTTGCGGCCGCTCCTGGGTCCAGGCTCTTCGCTTCGCTGCGGCCGGGATGACGAAAAGGGTGGGGCGGTAAAGGGTTGCCCCGCGCCCCCGCATCGTGACACCACCATCGGGTGACGATCGCGGCGACCAGGGACGAAGGACGGTTCACCGCCCTGGACGGGCTGCGCGGCGTCGCGGCCCTTGGGGTGCTGCTCTACCACATCGCCGACTGGTCGGGGCGGCGCGGGCATTTCGCGCACGGCTACCTGGCGGTCGATTTCTTCTTCTGCCTCAGCGGCTTCGTGCTGGCCCACGCCTTCGAGCAGCGCCGGATGGGGTTCGGCAAGTACCTGGTCGCCCGCTGGGTGCGGGTGTGGCCGATGCTGGCCATCGCCACGGTCGCTGGCGCGCTGCTGACCGGCAAGGGCGACGCCGAGACCTGGATCGATTTCGCCAAGGGCCTGCTGCTGATCCCCAAGTTCGCGCCGATGGAGGCGGGGACGTTCCCGTCGCTGTTTCCCTTCAATCCGCTGGCCTGGTCGCTGTGCCTGGAGGTGCTGGTCAGCCTGGCCTGGTATCCGTTCCGCCGCGCGCCCGACATGGCGGTGATCATGTTCATCCTGATGTCGGGCGCGGCCCTGCTGTTCGTGGCCATCGGCATGGGCGGGTTGCAGACCGGCTGGGACCAGGCGACCTTCGGTCTGGGCGTGCTGCGCGCGGCCTTTCCCTTCGCCATCGGCTGGATGTGCTGGCGCCATCGCGCCGCCTTCACCGCCCGCAAGACCTGGCTGCCGGCGGCGCTGCTGCTGGTCGTGCTGGTCCTGCCGGTGTGGCCCAGCCCGGTGGCCAACGGCCTCTACGACTTCGCCTGTTCGACCTTGCTCTTCCCGGTCTTGGTGCTGCTGGGCGCCTATGATCCGGGCGGTCGGCTGGCCAAGCTGTGCGAGCGGCTGGGCGGGGTGTCCTATCCGCTCTACGCCCTGCACTGGGCGTTCTGGTACGTGATGATCTCGATCTATCCCGACGGCTGGAAGCGCGACCTGCCGCTGTGGTTCTGCGTCCTGGCCTTCTTCGTGCTGCCGACGGCCTCCTGGACCGCCTGGCGCTGGGTGGAGACGCCGCTGCGCGATCGTCTCAAGCGACTGACCGGAACCTGAGACGAGAAAATCGTCGCCCGCTGGTGTGCATCCGGCGAGGATGTGCGTCATGCACTCCGGGAAAGCTATCGAGACGGACCGTGCGGGCCAAGAGTGAACAGGACCTGGGGAGCTTGGATCGGCGCTATCGGCCCGCGCTGATGGCGTTCTTCATGCGCCGCGCGGCCAGCCACAGCGACGCCGAGGACATGACCCAGGAGTTGTTCGCCAAGCTGGCCCTGTCCGACGGCGAGCGCACGATGGACAACGCCGACGCCTACATCTTCCAGATGGCCGCCAACCTGCTGCGCGACCGGGCGAGACGCGAGCGCGTCCGATCGAGCTACAGCGCCGAGATCCGCGCCGAGCCACTGGACCTGGAGCCTCTCGATCCGGCCCGTGTGCTGATCGGGCGCGAGCGGCTGGGCGAGGTGTCAGACGCATTGCGCGAACTGCCCGAGCGCACCCGCGCCATCTTCCTGCTGTTCCGGCTGGAGGGCATGAAGCAGGCCGAGCTGGCGCAGCTTTACGGCATGACCACCAGTGGCGTGCAGAAGCATATTCTCAAGGCCATGGGCCACCTGACCAAGCGTACGAGGGCCGGGGAATGAGCGGGCCCGACATGAACCACACGCCCGCCGAGGAGGCCCTGGACGCAGCCGCTGCCTGGTGCGTGCGCCTGGCCGAGGGGGAGCTGTCGCCGGCGGAGCACGACGACCTGCAAGCCTGGTTCGCCGCCGATCCGCAGCATCGCGCCTTGCTGGACGACGCGGTCAGCGCCTGGCGCGCGGTGGACGAGCAGGCCATGAGCCCCGGCATGGTCGCCCTGCGCGGCGAGGCGCTGGAAGACCTGCGCCGGGCCCAGCAGGCGCGGTGGTCGCGCAGGCCTGGACGTCGCGCGGTGATCGGCGGCGCCGTCGCCGCCTGCCTTGCGGCGGCCCTGGCCGGTGGCGGCCTTGCCTGGCGCGCCAGCCTGCCGGACGTCTATCGCACCACCGAGGGCGAGCGCCGCATCGTCGAACTGCCTGACGGCTCGCGCGCCTCTCTGGATGCGGCCACCGTGCTGCGCGTGCGCTACGACGGCGGGCGTCGCCGGCTGTGGCTGGACGAGGGGCGCGCCAAGTTCTCGGTGGCCAAGGATCCGCTGCGGCCGTTCTCGGTGGCCGCCGACGGCAAGCTGGTGGTCGCCACGGGCACGACGTTCAGCGTCGAGCGCCTGCCGGGCCAGATGCGCGTGGTGCTCTACGAGGGCCACGTGGCCGTGCTGGACGGAGAGGGCGGTCGCGGCCGTCCGCCGCCTTCGCTGAAGGTCGACGGCGCGCCGGCCGAACGCCTGCTGACGCCGGACCATGAACTGGTCGCCTCGACGACTTTCGGGACCACGGTTGTCTCGGCCACCGACCCGTCTCGCGCCGCCTCTTGGGAGAGCGGCCAGCTGGTGTTCCAGGACGAGCCCATGGACCTCGCCGTCGAGCGGGTGAACCGCTACGCGCGCGAGAAGCTGCGGATCGCCGATCCGGCCGTGGGCCGGCTGAAGATCAGCGGCGTCTTCACCTCGGGCGACACGCGCGCCTTCGTCGACGGCGTCACGGCCGTTCTGCCGGTGCGGGCCGAGCCGGCTTCGGGCGAAACGGTGCTGCGGATCGACCGGGGACAAAACGACCGGGGGCAAAAAAAGATCAGCGGCGCTGGTGAGTCTTCCGCGGACTGAGGCGTCTCACTGACCAAAGCGCCGCCAAAGAACAATGATCGGCGCGAGGGAGGGAAGTGATGCGCAAGAGCTTCGACCGCCGCCTCGTCTGGGGCTCCACCACCGCCGCCGCCGTCCTGGCGGCCCTGATCGCGCCGACCGCCGGCTACGCCCAGGCGCGCGCCACATACAGCTTCGACATTCCGGCCCAGGACCTGGGCGGCGCCCTGCGCGCCTTCGGTCGCGTGTCGGGCCAGCAGCTGGCCTTCGACGAGACCCAGCTGCGCGGCAAGCGCAGCACCGGCCTGAAGGGCAGCTATTCCGCCGATGAGGGCCTCAAGCGCCTGCTGGCCGGCTCCGACATGGCAGCCCAGCCCACCGCCAGCGGCGTCTACGCCATCCGCGGCCGCAGCCTGCTGGTCGCCGCCAGCGCCACGGCCCAGGCCTCGCCGGCCGTCGCCGCCGAGCCCCCGGTTCAGCCCGAGACGCCGTCCGAGGTCGAGGAAGTCATCGTCGTCGGCACCCCCGGCGGCGCGGGCATCGACAAGCTGTCGGCCAGCTTCGCGGTCAGCACCATCAACGCCGCCGACATCACCAAGGCCTCGCCCAAGTCGAGCGCCGAACTGCTGGCCCTGGTGCCCGGCGTCTGGGTCGAGACCTCGGGCGGCGTGGCCGGCGCCAACGTCTTCGTGCGCGGCTTCCCGGCCACCGGCGACGCCGAGTTCCTGACCATCCAGCTGCAGGGCGCGCCGATCTATCCGCCGTCCACCCTGTCGTTCCTCGAGAACTCGTCGATCTTCCGCGTCGACGAAACGATCTCGCGGATGGAGGCGCTGCGCGGCGGCCCCAACCCGATCTTTTCCAACGGCCAGCCGGGCCTGACGACCAACTTCATGCTCAAGGAGGGCGGCGAGGAGACCAAGGGCCTGGTGAAGGCCTCGACCTCCGACTACGGCCTGCGTCGCGTCGATGGCGTGGTCAGCGGCAAGCTGGCCGACGACCTGTTCTTCATGGTCGGCGGCTACGTCACCCGCTCGCCGGGCGTGCGCGACACCCAGTTCGACAGCGAGAAGGGCCAGCAGTTCACGGTGAACCTCACCAAGAAGCTGGAGAACGGCAAGATCAACCTCTACGCCCGCGCCACCGACGACCACGGCGCCTGGTACCTGCCGTTCGCCATCAACGTGCCTGGCGTCGACAAGGGGACCTACACCCAGCTGGGCGAGCTTTCGCGCCACCAGACCCTGCAGGTGCACGCCAATGGCGCGACCCGCAGCTTCGACCTGGCCGACGGCCGCGGCTGGAAGGGCTATGTCGCGGGCGGCAGCTTCGAGCACGACTTCGGCGACGGCTGGACGGTGCGCGACCGCTTCAGCTTCACCAAGGGCGACGCCAACACCTACGGCCTGGTGCCAGACGGCGGGGCGGTGACGGCCTCGTCGGTGGCGACCGTCATCGGCGGACCGGTGGTGACGCGCGGCGGGACCACGCTGGGCGCCAACGACTACGTGCAGGCCTGGGGCGCCTGGATCGTCGAGAAGGAGATCGAGGCGCTGACCAACGACTTCAGCGTTTCCAAGGCCTTCGGGACCCACGAGGTCTCGGCCGGCTACTACGCCTCCAGCTTCTCGTCGGACGACTTCTGGACCATCGGCAACTTCCGGCCGATGCAGGTGAAGGCCAACGGCGACTACCTGGCCGCCAATGTCAGCTGCGCCAACCTGGCGACGGCCGGCAGCGGTACGGGCTGCTGGAACTACGGCCTGGTCTCGGCCGGCGACGGGCGGGTGGATGCGCTCTACCTGGCCGACGCCTGGCAGGCCACCGAAGCCCTGCGCATCGACCTCGGCCTGCGTCGCGAGCGCTTCAAGACCGACTACGTGGTCGACGACGGCAACGGCTATCCGGATGGCCTGGCCATCCGCACCACCGACTACAGCCAGAGCAAGACCTCCTACACGGTCGGCGCCAACTATGACCTCAACGACGTGTCGGGCGTCTTCGTGCGCTATTCGCGGGGCTACAAGTTCCCCAGCTTCGACAACTTCCGCGAAAACCTGACCGACACCCTGAAGGTCGACCAGTACGAACTGGGCTACAAGCTGCGCAGCGGGCCGTTCGAGCTCTATGCCACCGGCTTCGCCAACGAGTTCAAGGGCGCCAAGTTCGCCGACGTCGGCGGCATCCAGGAAAGCAACACCAACAAGGCCCACGGCGTCGAGCTCGACGGCCGCTGGCGGTCGGACTTCGGCCTGTCGCTGGCGCTGAACGGCACCTTCCAGAAGACCGAGATCAAGCAGTCCTCGATCCCTGCCAACGCCGGCAACAGCGCTCAGCGCCAGCCCGACTGGCAGGTCCGTTTCACGCCCAGCTGGGACGTGACCTTGGGCGCGGTGGACGCCACCTTCTACGGCACGCTCAGCGCGGTCGACGACCGCTATGGCGACAACGCCAACACCCAGGTGCTGAAGGGCTACGAGAAGCTGGATCTCGGCGCGATCTTCCGCGTCGCCCAGTTCGACGTGCAGATCGCCGCCGACAATCTCACCGACAGCCACGGCCTGACCGAAGGCGACCCGCGCTCGACCAGCGGCGCCAACGCTCGTCCGATCCTTGGCCGCTCTGTGCGGCTGAGCGTCGGCTACAACTTCTGACGATCTCGCGGGTTCTGACCTGCAACAGACCCTGCGCGCGGGCCGGCCTTCCTCCCTGCTGGCCCGCGTCTTTTTTCGATGAGGCCCCGATGATCCGCGCCCGCCTGCTCGCCGTCGTTTCCGCAGCGGCCTGGACGGCCCTCACGTCGTTCGCCGTGGCCCAGACGCCGGCGGACACCTACCAGGAGCTGTTCCACCAGGTGCAGACCCGGCGGCTGTTTCCCGACGGCAAGACCTTCGTCGACGCCACGCCCCGGCGCGACCCGGCCGCTATCCTGAAGGCCTATCGCGCCCACGCCCGCTTCACCGACGCCGAGCTGAAGCGCTTCGTGCGCGCCAACTTCGTCGTGCCCGAGGCCGGGGCCGCGCCCGCGCCCAGCGCCGAGCGCACGACGCTGAAGGCTCACGTCGCGCAGCTTTGGCCGCACCTGACCCGGGATGCGGTGAAGCCGGTGGCCGGCGGTTCGGCCCTGGCGATGGACAAGCCCTTCGTCGTGCCCGGCGGGCGCTTTCGCGAGATCTACTACTGGGACAGCTACTTCACGATGCTGGGCCTGAAGCTCGACGGGCGTTCGGACCTGGTCGAGAACATGATCGACGACTTCGGCGGTCTGATCGACGCCTACGGCCACATCCCCAACGGCGCGCGCACCTACTATCTCAGCCGCTCGCAGCCGCCGTTCTTCTACGCCATGGTCGGCCTGTCGGAGGCGACCGATCCAGCGGTGGTCAAGGCCCGCGTCGACCTGATGAGGCGCGAGCACGCCTTCTGGATGGACGGCGAGAAAACGATCGCGGCGGGCAAGGCGCATCGCCGTGTCGTCGCCCTGCCGGGCGGGGCGGTGCTGAACCGCTACTACGACGACCGCGTCACGCCGCGTGACGAGTCCTACCGCGAGGACCTGGAGACCGCCCGCCAGGCGTCCCTGGCCACGGGGCGGCCGCCCGCCGAGGTGTTCCGCGACCTGCGGGCCGGGGCCGAGAGCGGCTGGGACTTCTCGTCGCGCTGGATGGCCGACGGCGAACACCTGAAGACCATTCGCACCACGGCGATCGTTCCGGTCGACCTCAACAGCCTGATGTACGGCCTGGAGGTCGCGATCTCGGCCGGCTGCGCCCGCATCGCCGATGCGGCCTGCGTCGCCGAGTTCGACGGCCGCGCCAAGGCCCGCAGGACGGCGATGGACGCGGTGCTTTGGGACGCCTCGCGCGGGGTCTATCTCGACTGGCTGTGGACCGGCGGCGAGCGGATCGACGCCTTGAGCGCCGCGACCCTCTATCCGCTGTTCGTCGGCGCGGCCTCTCCGGATCAGGCCAGGGCGGTGGCGGGCGCGACCCGCGCCCAGTTGCTGGCGTCGGGCGGCCTGCGCACCACCACCCGCCGCACGGGCCAGCAGTGGGATACGCCCAACGGCTGGGCGCCGCTGCAGTGGGTGGCCGTCGCTGGCCTGCGTCGCTACGGCGAGACCCAGCTGGCGGCCGATGTCTCCACGCGCTGGCTGGCCACGGTCGAGCGCGAGTACCGGGCCAGCGGCAAGATGCTGGAGAAGTACGATGTCGAGGAGGCCAAGGCCGGCGGAGGCGGGGAGTATCCGCTGCAGGACGGCTTCGGCTGGACCAACGGCGTGACCCGCGCCCTGCAGGAGAGCGGGAACTAGAGTTCCGGCTCGTCCCCGCCCAGGCGCTCGATCTCGGCGACCAGGCCGTCGATGTCGAGGATGGTCAGGGTGCGCCCCTGCTTGGCGATCAGGTTGCGGGTCTCCAGCCGGTTCAGCTCGCGGGTCACGGCTTCGCGCTGGGCGCCGGCCAGGACGGCGATCTCGGCGTGGGTGGGCGCGCGCACCAGCACCGCGCGATTGTCCTCGATGCCGACGTCGGTGGCCAGGCGCAGCAGCTCCATCTGCACGCGACAGGGGGCGGAGACGGCGTTCAGCTCGAACACCCGGCTGCTCAGCGCCCGCACCATGGCCGCCAGGTCCTCCATCACCGCGCGGGTGAAGTTGGGCGAGCCTGCCATCAGCTCGGCGACCAGCGGCTCGGGCAGGCGGCCGACCACCGCTTCGGTCAGCGCCGTGACGTTGGCCGAGCGCGGCAGGCGGTCGATGGCGGCGATCTCGCCGAAATAGGAGCCCGGCTGCAGCCGGCGGTAGCCGACCTCGCGCCCCGAGCGGGCGTACTGGTTCACCAGCAAGAGGCCCTGCACGACGACATAGATCGCGCCGCCCGGATCGTGCCGCTGCACGAGGCGCGCGCCGCGGCGCACGGACAGGATTTCGATGCGCGAGGTCAGGGCTTCGACCTCGGCGGTGGCCATGTGGCGCAGCAGCCGGCAGCCGGCCAGGGCCTGAAGACGGGAGGCCTGATCGCCAAAGCCCGTCGCATTCGAAGCGCCAGCGGTGGCGGCGCTCGCGGAAGAGTCCATAATCGCCGCTCCTGAGTTCGCGTACGGGGAGAGTCGAGGGGGCAATGGGGGACTTAAACTACAAGGCCTTCATCAGCTACAGCCATGGCGACGGCAAGCTCGTCGATTGGCTGCACAAGAGGCTGGAGGCCTATCGCCCGCCAAGGGGCGTGGGGCCGGCGGACGCGCGTCCGCTGCGCCCGATCTTCCGTGACCGCGCCGAGCTTTCGGCCGCGGCCGACCTGGGCGGAGCGATTCGCGAGGCCCTGGACCGATCCGAGCACCTGATCGTCGTCTGCTCCGAGGCCTCGCGGCGTTCGCGCTGGGTCGGCGAGGAGATCAGCCACTTCCTGTCGACGCACGGTCCACAACGGGTGATCTGCGTTCTGGTCGATGCGCCCGAGGGAGGCGGCGAGGTCATCGACTGCCTGCCGCCGGTGCTGCGCGAGGCCTTTCCGCCTGGCGGCGAACCGCTGGCCGCCGATCTGCGGCCTGGTGGAGACGGCCGGCGCCTGGCCTTCCTGAAGGTGGCCGCCACCCTGCTGGGCGTGCGGCTCGACAACCTGATCCAACGCGACGCCCGTCGGCGTTCGCGCTGGATGGCGGCGACCACGGCGGGCGCGCTCGGCGTCGCCGTCGTCACCGGAGCGCTGGCGGTGGTCGCCTTCGACGCCCGTCGAGAGGCCGAGGCCCAGCGCGCCGAGGCCGAGGACCTGGTGGCCTACATGCTGGGCGACCTGCGCAAGAAGCTCGAGCCGGTGGGGCGCTTGGACGTGCTCGACGGCGTCGGCGCGCGGGCCCTGGCGCACTACGCCCATGTCGACGCTCGCGACCTCGACGACGAAGACCTGTCGCAGCAGGCCAAGGCCCAGACCCTGCTCGGCGAGATCCGCGACAAGCGCGGCGACCTGAAGGGCGCCCGCCAGGCGTTCTCGCAGGCCGCCCTGACCTCCGAAGCGCTGTCGAATCGCAACCCGCAGGACGGGGCGCGCCTCTACGACCACGCTCAGAACGTCTTCTGGCTGGCCTATGTCGACTGGCGGCTGGCGCGGATCGCTGACGCCGAGGCCGGGTTCCGCCGCTATGGCGAACTGGCCGAGCGGCTGACGAAACTCGATCCGAGCAATGTCGAGTGGAGGATGGAAGTCGCCTACGCCCGCAACAACCTCGGAACCCTGCTGCTGGGCGAGGGGCGCAGCAAGGACGCGCTGGTCGTGTTCGACGACGCCCGCGTCCGCTTCGAGGCCGCCGCCAAGGCCTCGCCTGGCGCCGTCCAGCCGATGAAGGACCTCGCCGACGTCCATGCCTGGCTGTCGGACGCCCATTATCGGTTGGGGCAGGTGGACAAGGCCTACGAGCAGCGCGCGATCGCCCAGTCCATCGTCGCGGGCCTTCTGAAGAAGGATCCCGAGAACCGGCCGATGACCGCCAAGCTCTATGCCGGCCAACTGGCCCTGGCGCGTCGGGCCCTGGACATGGGGCGCGTCGACGAGGCGCGCCGGCTGGTCGACGGAGCGCGGCGCGGTTTCCGTGACCTGACCGCCCTGGACCCGGAGAACGCCACCTGGCTGGACTATGCCGCCAATGTGGAGCTGGACGCCTTCGACGTCGCCTTCGTCGCCGGCGACCTGGCGACCGCGCGCGCGGCCCATGCCGAGGCGGAGCGCCGAATCGAGCGGCTGCGGGCGCTCAATCCCGAGGTCTATGTCTGGATGGCGCGGCTCAGCGGAAAGCTGCGGGTGCAGGCGATCCGGCTGGCCGAGATCGACGGCAAGCCTGAGGCCGCCAAGGCCGCGGCGCGCGAGATCGAGCAGTCGCTCGCCAGGCGAACCGGCAAGAAGGGCGACGCCGAAATCGAGGACTGGCTGCTCAGCCTGGCCTACCTGAAACAGGGCAGGGCGGATCAGGTCATCGGCTTCCTGGGCCCGCGTCGCGACAGCCTCTCGCCCGAGAAACTCGACGTCCTCGCCCGGGCCCTGCATAGCCTGGGACGAATTTCCGAGGCGTCGGCCATAGTGAACAAACTTCGTTTACACGGTTATGCGAGACCCGACTTCGTTGCGTTCTCACGCGATTCATCTCTAGGTTAACTCGCCTACAGGGGGAATTTTCTATGCTCAGCCACAACGGCGCCAATCCCGAGCCGGATCTGGTCATCGACATCATCGTTGGCTTCGATGGCAACCTCAGCTTCATGGACCTGTTCCCGAGCCCGCCCGAGCCGCTCGACCTGGACCTGAAGCAGCGCTGCGTCCTGCAGTTCCGCCTCAGCGACGACCTGCTCTCCAAGGGCTGGGGCTTCCAGCCGACCCCGATCTCGTTCGAGAACGACTGGGGCCAGAACTTCTCCAGCTACTACTGGACCAACTACATCCCGCCGGGCGCGGAAGAGCCGGTTCCGTACTCGCAGTTCAAGGTGATCTACGAGTGCAAGCGCATGGGCATCTTCGTCTACAGCCTGTTCATGCACGACGGCCTGGGTCAGCCGATCGACCTGGACCCGCTGATCGAAAACGGTGTCGGCGCCTAAGCTGAGCGCCGAAGCGTCCTTCGACGAGCTCGCCGCGCTGCTTCGGCGCGGCGAGCACCTTTCCGCCTACGATCTGGCGCGCCGGGCGCTCGACGAGGATAAAAGCTCGCTCCCGCTGGCCCATGCGGCCGTGCTTTCGCTGGCCCGCGCCGGCGCCACCGACTTCGCCCGCGCCGAGTTCGTGCGCCTGGGCCTCTCCACCTCCGACGATCCCGAAGCCCTGTCGCTGGGGGCTCGCCTGCTGAAGGACGTGGCCCTGGCGGCCGATGGTCCGCGCCGGCGGGCCTTCTCCCGCGCCTCCGCGCGCGCCTATGTCGCCGCCGCGCTCAATGGCGGTGGCCGTTATGGCCTGGTCAACGCCGCCACCATGAGCCTGCTGGCCGGTGATGTCGGGCGGACCGCCGAACTGGCGGCCGCCGCCCTCGACGCCGCCGGCGTGGCCGCGAACGGCGAGGCTGGTTACTTCGACCGCGCCAGTCGAGCCGAGGCGCTGTTTCTCCTGGGGCGACGGGCCGAGGCCGCCGGGATGCTGGAGGCCGCCGTCGCCGGCGCGCCGGGCAGCCTGTCGGCCCATGCCTCGACCCTGCGCCAGCTGTCGATGATCGCCGCCGAGATCGGCGCGCCGGCCGCCTGGCTGGAAATCCTTCGTCCGCCCGCGACGGCCCACTTCACGGGCCACATGTTCGTCGCGCGCGAGGCCGGCGATGACGTCGCGCTCAAGGCCAGGATGGCCGATCTCGTGAGGGCGCAGAAGATTGGTTTCGGCTATGGCGGCCTGGCCGCAGGCGCCGACATCCTGTGGGCCGAGACCCTGCTGGCGGCGGGGGCGGAGCTGCATGTCGTCACGCCGCTGGCTCTGGCCTCCTATGCCGAGACTTCGGTGCGGCCGTTCGGCGAGCATTGGGTCGGGCGGTTCGAGGCCTGCCTGGCGAGGGCCGCCTCGGTGCGGTTCGCCGCCCGCGACCCCTATGCCGGCGACGACGAGGTCTTCGCCTACGCCAGCCGTTTCGCGATCGGCTGTGCGATCCTGCGGGCCGAGGGCCTGTCGACCCGGGCGGTGCAGGTCGCCGTTTGGGACGGACGGGCGGCCGCGGGTCCGGCCGGCGCCGGCGCCGACGTCGCCTACTGGCGCGAGACCGGACGGCCTCAGTCGATCCTGCCCTTCGAGCGCCCCGCGCCCGATGCGCCTGCCGCCGTCGCGGCGACCGAGGCGGGCGAGCGCGGCGTCAAGGCGATGCTGTTCATCGACGTCCGCGGCTTCGGAGCCCTGCACGACGCCCAGGTGCCGGCCTTCTTCGAGGTCGTCATGGCGGGCATGGCGGAGGCCATAGCCGGTCTCGCCGCGCCGCCCGAGCATGTGGAGACCTGGGGCGACGGCGTGTTCCTCGTGTTCGACCAACCGTCGGACGCCGCCGAAGCCGCGCTCGTCCTGCTGGAGGCCCATCGCCGCCTGAACTTGCGGGCGCGCGGCCTGCCGCGTCACCTGGCATTGCGGATCGGGGGGCACTACGGGCCGGTGCACCTGCGGGTGAACCCGATCACCGGAGCCCAGGCGGTGGTCGGCGCCCACGTGGTCGTCGCCGCCCGCATCGAGCCCGACGTGGCCCCGGGCGCGGCCTATGTCAGCGAGGCCATGGCCGGCATACTGGCCACGCGCCATGCCGACCAGTACCGCTGTGGCTACGTTGGTCGAACGACGCCTCGCAAGAGCTTCCCGCCGGTTTCGATCTTCAATCTTTCGCGCCGCTGAAGCTCACCGGACCCCCTGTGAAAAATTGCACAGCGGGGCTGTAGGGCTTGGGACATTCTGTCGCAGATCAAGGACGGCCGGGCCGAAAAGCCTCCAGAGCGGACGTCCAACGATCAGGGACCCGGAGCCGTCGCGCCATGATGGCTCCGGGTTTCCCAGGCCATTGGCGCGCGAGGAAGTCTTGGGGGGCTCTTCGCATGCGGGGCGGGGGCCGCTCGTGACGCTCGCGAGCGGCCCATCGCCGACCCCAGAGTGGAGTAGCGGCGTTGCGAAGCATCGAGGACCGACGGCTTGAGCCGCGGGGCTGGCGATGAACGGGCTTCTGCTCTTCGCCGGCGACGCCAGCGGCCGTTCCGCGCAATCCGGAAATCTGTTCGATCTCGGCCTGGCCGATTGGCGCGACGTCGCCGCGCTCGGCCGTGTCGCAGCCGAAACCCGCGCCACGTTGCGCGCTTCACGCCAGCGTCGCGACATCGTCGACTTTCTGGGGGAAGTGGTCGGCTCGGCCCTGGAACCGCGACGCGGCGGTCGCGCCGTCGAGGCGGGCGAACTGTGCGCCGAGGCCCAACGCCTGCTTTCCGTCTGGACCGACCTGGACGCGGTGCTGGAAGGGCAGGGTCTGGATCTCCAGCTTGGCATGGCCGCCTTCGCCCGCGATCTGGTGTCTTATGGCCGTGACGTCGCGCCGTCCCTTTATCGGCAGGTGCTGACCGGCGATCGGGGCGCTGCGCTGGAGGCGCTGCGCCTGCAGATCCGCATGCGCGCCGACCGCGCCACCGCCCTGGCCGCGGCGATGCGCGGTTTCGCTACTCGCGCCGGCGCCTTCGCCGCGGCCTTCGCCGCCTTCGAGCGCGACCCGGCGGTGCGGATCTCGCTGCGCGAGGCGCCGGAGCTGTGCCTGTCCTACGACGATGACGGCGTGGCGCACCTGGAGCCGGTCAAGGGCGGCGCCGCTCGCCAGTTCTGGCGCCTTCAGCTCGACCAGGCCGCCGACGCCCATCGCCTTCGATCGGCCGCCGATCCGTCGCTGCGCCTGCACATCACCGCCGACGACAAGCTTTGGACGCTGGCCAACGCCTCGACGCCGTTCGGTTTCCCGCTGATCAGCGAGGGGCCGCCGCCTCGGGTGGGCGGGCAGGAAGACCTGCCGACCGGCGCCGATCTCTTCCGGGCGCCGCCTCGCCAGGGCGCGACGCTGGAGAACATCGCCTTTCCGGGGCACGCGCTCGACGTCGCCGAGGTGCAGGCCGGCGCGCCGCTGCGCCTGTGGGAGAAGACGGGCCTGCCGGCGCAGCAATGGACGTTCAGTCCCCCGCCGCGCAGCCGCCGTGAGATCGCCCTGCACGACATCGTCGCCCCGGCGGCTGGATTGGCCGCGACCGTGGCCGGCGTGCGGGGCCTGCGCGGCGACTGGAACGCGGTGATCGACGACTTGGAGGCGGGGCTCGCCGCGCCCGAGGCCGCGACGCCGGATCTGGACGCCGTCCTTCTCGGCTGGAGCCGGATGGCCGACGCCGCCGAGGCGGCCCTGGCCGAGTTCGAGGCCGAGGCGCGGGCTTTCGACACGGCCGGCTCATGATCCATCTTTCCGCCCAGCCGCAGCCTGATCGCCTTAGGACCGAGCCACGTCCGATCGAAAGCCGGCGCCCGTCGCTGGATCGTTGCAGGCAGGCCGGCGAGCTGGTCGCCCGCGCCTTGGCCCGCGAGATCCGCTGAGGCCCGTTCCAGCAAAAAGAGGCTTGCCTGCGCTGGCCCGGGGCGAAACCGTCGCCCGCCGCGACTTGAGCGGGAATCGGAGGGGCAGATGAGGAAATCGGACTTCGGCGGCGCGTCGCTGCGCGCCCTGGCGGTGGCGAGCGCGTTGACCGCCATGGCGCTGTCCGTCGCTCCGGCGATCGCCGCCACGGCTCCGGCCGCCGCCGCCGCGCCCGCAACCACGGCCAGCCTGCTGCCGGTCAAGACCGACGCGGCCAAGGGCGCGGTGCTGGTCACGCTGCCGGCGCCGGACGCCGACGGGATCTCGGGTCGCTTCCTCTATCAGCCTAGCCTCAGCGGCGGTCTCGGCGCCACGCCCGTCGGGCTCGACCGCGCCGCCACGGGCGACACCCAGGTGCTGGTCTTCCGCCGTGTCGGCAAGCGCGTGCTGGCCGAGTTCGAGAACTTCGGCTTCCGCGCCATCGGCGGCACTGCCGAGGAGCAGCGCACGGTGCGCGACAGCTTCCCCGGCTCGGTGGTCTGGTCAGGCGAGGTGGCGAGCGAGGCGCCCGACGGCGGCTTCAGCGTCGATCTGGCCGGCTTCCTGCTGCGCGACGCCTTCAACATCACAGGCTCGCTGAAGGACGCCAAGCAGGGCGGCTTCAAGGCCGCGCCGACGCTCAGCTATGTCGATCTTAGCCATGTCGGCGTGTTCCCCGACAATCTCGAGTTCGAGACCCGCCAGACCTTCACGGCCGACGATCCGGGCGGCGAGGTCTCGGGCATCGTTCCCGACGCCCGGGCCGTGACCTTCGGCGTCCATCACAGCTTCATCCGCCTGCCGGGGCCGGGCTTCACGCCACGCGCCTTCGATCCACGCACTGGCACTTCGGCCCAGGTCCTGTTCGCCGACTACGCCGTCGGTCTCGACCAGCCGACCGTGCAGCGCCTGGTGCGCCGCTTCCGCCTGGAGAAGACCGACCCGACGGCCGCGAAATCGCCGGTCAAGAAGCCGATCGTCTTCTATGTCGACCGTGGCGCGCCCGAGCCGGTGCGAAGCGCACTCGTCGAGGGCGGGCGCTGGTGGAACCAGGCCTTCGAGGCCGCCGGCTACATCGACGCCTTCCGCGTGGAGTCGCTGCCCGAGGGCGTCGATCCGATGGACGCCCGCTACAACGTCGTGAACTGGATTCACCGCCAGACGCGCGGCTGGTCCACCGGCACGACGGTCGTCGATCCGCGCACCGGCGAGATCGTGCGCGGCGTGGTCCAACTGGGCTCGCTGCGCATCCGCCAGGACCGGATGATCTTCGAAGGGCTGCTGGGCGCGGACAGGACGGGCAAGGGCGGTCCGGATGATCCGATCCAGATCGCGCTGAACCGTATCCGCCAGCTTTCCGCCCACGAGATCGGCCACGCCATCGGCCTGTCGCACAATTTCGCTGGCAGCGTTTACGGCCGCGCCTCGGTGATGGACTACCCCGCGCCGCTGGTGAAGGTAGACGGCGACCGCCTCGACCTTTCGGACGCCTACGCCAAGGGCGTGGGGGCGTGGGACGCCTTCGCCATCGACTGGCTCTACTCCGAGGGCGCGCCGGGAAGCGACGAGGCCGCGCGCCTCGACAAGCTGGCCCGCGACGCCCAGGCCAAGGGCTATCGCTACGTCTCCGACGCCGACGCCCGGGGCGCGGCCTCGGCTCAGCCGTACGGGGCGCTGTGGGACAACGGCGCCGATCCGGTGGTCGAGCTCGACAACGTCATGGCCGTGCGTCGTATCGCCCTGTCGCGTTTCGGCCTGAACAGCGTGCCGGCCGGCTCGCCCGCCGCCGATCTGCGTCGGGCGCTCGTGCCGATCTACCTCTTCCATCGCTACCAGGTCGAAGCGGCGGTGAAGTTCGTCGGCGGGGTCGACTACGGCTATGCGGTGGTCGGCGATGGTCGCGAGGCCGCGCCCGCCACGCCGGCCCCTGACCAGCGCCGCGCCCTGGCCGCCCTGGTCCGCACGCTGGATCCGGCGGCGCTGGACCTGCCCGATCCGCTGCTGTCTCTGCTGTCGTCGGGCATGTCCGGCTCGCGCGACAAGGCCTACGCCATCGAGATCTTCCCGACCTCGGGCGCGTCGGTGTTCGACCTGCCGACGGCCGCCGAGACCGCCGCCGACCTGCCGCTGTCGCTGCTGCTGACCCCGGCGCGCCTGAACCGCCTGGTCGAACAGAAGCGCCGCGACGCGGGCCAGTTGGACGTCACCGAGACGGTCGACGCCCTTCTGGCCGCCGTGGCGCCCGGCGGTCCGCAGGCCGAGGGGCGCACCGGCGAGCTGCGCCGCCGGGTGCGTGCGCGCCTGGTCGGCGATCTCGTCGCCGTGCTCGACGACAAGACCCTGTCGCCCACCGCCGCCGCCCAGGTCGACGCGGCCCTGCTGCGCTACGCCAAGACCCTGGCCGGCTGGAAGGGGCAGGGGGCGGAGGCCGACCAGGCCGCCCGCATCTCGCGCCTGCTGACCTCCGGCGATCGCAAGGCCCTGGCCGCTCCGCGTAGCGGCGCGGTGGAAACCTTGCCGCCCGGCATGCCGATCGGCGGGGAGGACTGCTGGTTTTGCGCGCCTGGTTCGTCATGAGGAACGGGCGCGTCTGAAAGCGCCCGTTTCGAACGAGGACGACCGCCCATGACCCGCGCCCGCATCCTGCTCGGCGGCCTCTGCGCCGCCGCGCTTTCGACCGCCATGGCGGCCGCCCAGCCGCTGGCGGTGGTCAATGCCGAGATCTTCGACGCCACGGGCGCGGCGCCGTATCGCGGGACGCTGGTGGTCGACAATGGGCGGATCCTGGCGGTCGGCCCGAAGGTCAAGGCGCCCAAGGGAGCGACGATCGTCGACGCCAAGGGCGAGGCCCTGATCCCCGGCCTGTTCGATGTCCACACCCACTGGACGCCCAACGGCGTTCCCGACGTCACGCCTAAGATCGCCGACGCCTATGTCGCCGCCGGCGTCACCTCGGTGAACGACTTCCATCAGCAGCCAGAGAGCTTCGCGCCGCGCCGGGCCTGGCTCGGGACCCTGACCGCGCCCTACGTCAACTTCGTCGCCCGCATCAGCACGCCGGGCGGCCATGGCGCCGACTGGGCCGACCAGGCGACCACCCGCTGGGTCGACACGCCGGAAGGGGCTCGGGCCGCCGTCGAGGCGATCGCCGCCTACAAGCCCGACGCCATCAAGGCCTTCACCGACGGCTGGCGCTACGGCTCGGCGCCCGACAACACCACCATGGACGCCTGGACCCTGAAGGCCCTGACCGAGACCGCCCACAAGTACGGGCTGAAGGTCCTGACCCACACGGTCACGGTCGAGCAGGGCAAGGTCGCGGCCAGCAGCGGCGTCGACGTCATCGCCCACAGCCTTCAGGATGCGCCGCTGGATGCGGACACGATCGCTTCCATCAAGGCCTCGGGCCTGTTCTACGCCCCGACCCTGGCGGTCTATGAACCGGTCAAGCCCGGCGCCAAGCCGCCGGCCGATCCCGACAGCCCGCGCGCGCGCCAGAGCCGCCTGAAGTTCGGCTACGCCCTTTCCAACGCCAAGGCGCTGTTCGACGCCGGCGTGCCGCTGGCGCTGGGCACCGACGCGGGCATGACGGGCACGCCGCACGGTTCCTCGACCCTGCGCGAGCTGGAGCTTCTGGTGCAGGCCGGCCTGACGCCGACCCAGGCCCTGATCATCGGCGCCGCGGGTAGCGCCAGGGCCATGAACCAGCTGGCCGATCGCGGCACGCTGGAGGCGGGCAAGCGCGCCGACTTTGTGCTGGTTGCGGGCAAGCCGTGGGAAACCATTTCCGACATCCGCAAGGTCGAGCGCGTCTTCATCGACGGCAAGCTGTCCTACGGCCCGGGCGCCAAGCGCTCGGCCGCCAACGACCGCATCGCTCCGCCGGCGGTGAAGGCCCAGGCCCTGGTCGACGACTTCGAGCGCGCCGACGGCCGCACCAGCCTCGACACGCTGCGGCTGGACGACTTCGACGGCGGCCGCGACCGCAGCCTGGAGGTGTCGCAGGTCATCGAGCGCGAAGCTGGCGGCAAGGTTCTGAGCGTCGGCGCTCGCATGGCCACCAAGGACGACGCCTCGGCCGGCGTGTTGCTGCCCCTGACCCGCGGCTCGGTGGTTCCCACCGACGCCACGGCCTTCAAGGGTCTCAAGCTCGCCGTGCGCGGCGATGGCGGCGCCTATGTCGTCAGTCTGGTGGGCGCGACCGGCCGCTGGACGACCAAGGTCGAGGCCGGCTCGCAGTGGAAGACCGTCGAACTGCCGTTTACGGCCTTCAAGCCGGCGGGGCGGGAAAAGGCCGCCTTCACCGGAACCGATCTCCTGCAGGTCGGCGTCGAGGGCGAGCGTCCGGCCGGCGCCAAGCTGTGGTTCGAGCTCGACGACGTGACTTTCTACTAGCCGGGGAGGGCGTGGCGGTTTGACGCGGCGGGCGCTGGAAGGCTAAGGCCAACAAGTGTTTGGCGGGCGACGGGGATGACGAATCCCCGTCATTACCGCGATTTAAGTGGTCTAGCGGCGGTGCGGGGCTCAAACCGTTACCAAGCAAGGTCGCTTATCGACCGCACGGAGACCGCCGATGGCCCGCATGGGCATGACACTCGCCGCCGCCCTGGTCATGGGTCTGACGACCCTGGCCGGCCAGGCCCAGGCCAAGGCCTCGATCGAGGACAAGGACGTGGCGCGCCTGGTGTCTCTCGGCGGGGTGTGCGTCAGCTGCGATCTGGCCGGCCGCAAGATGACCGGCGCCAAGTTCACCGGCGCCAACTTCGCCAAGGCCAACCTGATCGGCGCCGACCTGCGCGGCGCGGTGTTTTTCGGCTCCAACTTCGCGGCGGCCGACCTGACCCGCGCCGACCTGCGCGGTGCCGAGATGCGGGCCGCCAATTTCCAGGGCGCCAACTTTAACGGCGCCCGCCTGTCGGGTGTGGAATCGGCCGGGGCCAACTTCCAGAACGCCAATCTGTCGCGCGCTGACATGACCTCGTCGGAGATGCATGGGGTCAACATGGAAGCCGCCACCATGATCGACGCCCGGCTGGCCAATTCCGAGCTGAACGGCTCCAACCTGTCGTCGGTGAACGCCCGCGGGGCCGACTTCTCGAACGCCGAGATCAACGGCTCCAACCTCAGCGGCGGCCGGTTCGACCGCGCCCAGTTCCGCAACGCCTCGCTGACGGCCTCGCACCTGCGCGGCGGCAGCTTCGCCGGCGCCGATTTCAAGGGCGCGGATTTCACGGGCGTGCGCTTCCAGGGCGTCGACCTCAGCGGCGCGCGCGGCCTGACCCAGGACCAGCTGGACGAAGCCTGCGGCGAGGCTCGCCTGCCGCAGGGCCTGTCGCTCAAGAGCTGCACGGGTCGCGTCAAGCGCATCACCGTCATGCGCGGCATGCCCGCCCCGCCGGCGCCGCCGGCTCCTCCCGCCGCGCCGTCTCCGCCCCGCCGCTGATGTTCGCGCGTGAGGGGTCTTTCTCGCCTGCGGAACGTGCGGACGAGACAGGCGTTTCGCGACATGGTGAACGCTATGCGGGCTAGGGGCCTCGTGGCGATTGCGCGACAGCAGAGGTTGTGAGATCAAGGCGCACGGCGCGGGGGGACACCATGCCTGAGCATGACTTGAGGGAGGGGCAATCCATGCCCCTGCCCAGCTATTTGAGCTATTTGATGTACCAGACCGAGCAACATCGGCGGGCTATGGCCGCCGACCATGTTGCGCGACACGGTCTGTCGTTTCCGAAGTGGGTGGCGATGTTGTCGCTGGCCCGGTTCGGCGAGTGTTCGATGACGCGGCTTTCCAAGCTTTCGGCGGCCGACCGCACGACCCTTACCCGGTCGATCGACGGGCTGATCCGCGATGGCCTGGTCGAGCGCGGCGGGGCGCCGAACGATCGCCGCAAGGTGGTCGTGCGTCTCACGGACGCCGGGGCGGCGCTGCTGCAACGGATCCGAGACGAGCTGACGCCGCTGCACCAGGAAGCCTGCTCCGAACTGAGCGCGGACGAGCAGTCGGCCCTGGCCTTCTATCTGAAGAAGATGCTGGGCGGCCTGATCCCCGAGCCCGACTGGAAGGACGAGATCCTCTCTTTCGGGCCGCCGATTCCGCGTCTGGCCTGAAAAAGCCTCGACGACGCCCAAGGCGCAATCTCCGATTAAGGGGCTTGCGCCCTAAGGTGGAGTTCTGCGGCTGCTAGGGGCCGCGCGAGGGGAGCTTCACCACGTGAACGTCAAACAGGTCGCCGAGCACATCCAGTCCTATGCCGATGGCGGCACGGGCTTCGCCGTGCAGGCAGGCGGCGCCACCTATCGGATGATGGGCTGGGACGCGATGGTCCAGGACGGCGGGCAGGGCTCGGCCGACATCGTTCTGGCCAATCTTTTCGGAACCATCGAGGGCGGCCAACTCACCCAGCTGAACCAGGGCGAGGGGGTCTTCGTGGTTCAGCAGCAGGCCGACGGCGCCCGTCTGGGCGTCGGCGTCGTCCTCCCGGACTAGCTGACTTCGGCGCGGTCAGTCGTCGTGACGGACGCGGCCGCGCATCGACTTCACGCCCGACCGCTTCGTCTTTGTCTCCAGCCGCTTGAGCTTGCTGGAATAGGTCGGCTTGGTCGGGCGGCGGGGCTTGGGCTTCTCGGTCGCCCGGCGGATCAGCTCGACCAGCCGTTCGCGGGCGTCCTGGCGGTTCAGTTCCTGCGAGCGATGGCCCTGGGCGAACAGCACCAGCACGCCCTCCTGGGTCATGCGGCTGCCGCCCAGCGCGGTGAGGCGGGCCTTGATGTCGTCGGTCAGGGACGGCGAGTTGGCGACGTCGAACCGCAACTCGATCGCCGTCGAGGTCTTGTTGACATGCTGGCCGCCGGGGCCCGAGGCGCGGGCGGCCTTCTCGACCAGTTCATCCTCGTCGATGCGCAGCCAGGAGGTGATCTCGATCATCGGACGACCACGCGCCTTGCCTTGACCACGGCCTGGTCGAGCGCCTGGAGGAACTTGCTGCGGTCCTGAGGGCCGAAGGCCTTGGGGCCGCTGGTGACTTCGCCCATGGAACGCAGGTGCTCGCCGATCGAGCGCGAGGCGAGAGCGGCGCCGATCATGTCGTTGGTGAACACCCGGCCGTTGGGCGCGATGGCCTGGCCGCCGGCCTTCAGCACGCGATCGGCCAGGGGAATGTCGTTGGTCACCACCACGTCGCCCGGTCCGGCGCGCTCGGCGATCCAGTCGTCGGCCACGTCGGGGCCGGCGTTGACCACCACCTGTTCGATGGTCGGGGTGGCGGGTACGCGGATCCAGCTGTTGGAGACGACATAGGTCTTCAGACCGTTGCGGGCCGCGACCTTGTAGGTCTCGTCCTTCACGGGGCAGGCGTCGGCGTCGATGTAGATCGTCGTCATCCGCGCCCTATAGCACGGGTTGCAGATTGTCAGGCCAGAGCCAGTAGTGCGGGAATGACCTCGTCCTTCAGCAGCGGGGCCAGGGCCATGCCTGCCGGCGGCGCGGCCGGATCGATCCAGGCCAGTTCCTCGATCTCGGCCCTGGCGGCGATCTCGCCCTCGACCACGGCCAGGTAGGTCGCCGACTGCACCGTGAATCCGGCCTCGTTGGCGGCGGGGGCGCAGAACCGGCCCAGCAAGGTCGCCGAGACCAGCCGGCAGCCCAGTTCCTCGTCGAGTTCGCGAGCCTGGGCGGTCAGGTCGTCCTCGCCGCCGTCGCGCTTGCCGCCCGGCTTCATGAAGATCGCCGTGCCGCGCTTGCGCACCAGCAGCATGCGGCCGTCCTGGTCGTGGATGACGGCGGTGACGATGTCGAGGACCTTGCTCATGCCCGCCAGACTAGCGGATTCGGGGCCCTCAGGGCTCGACGGCGGCCAGGATATGCTCGGTCAGCAGCCGCTCGGTGATGGCGTGCGGCTGACGGACGTCGAAGTTCGCCGTGGTGATGACCGCGACGATTCCGAGATCGGGGACGATCACCACCTTGTTGCCGCCCGTGCCGCTCATCGCCCAGGCCTTGTGACCGCTGAAGGTCTGCAGCCAGATCAGGTAGCCGTAGTCGGTCTCGGGCCGCGCGTTGGCGTGTGGTGAGGTGGCGGCCTTGACGAAGGACGCCGGCAGCACCTGCCGACCGTTCCACTTGCCGCCTTCGAGATAGAGCTGGCCCAGCTTAAGCAGGTCGCGGCTGCGCAGGCCAAGGCCGCCGCCGCCCTGCGCCAGGCCGAGGGGAGAGACCTGCCAGCGCTCGCCCTCGATGCCCAGCGGACCAAGCAGCGCCTCGCGGGCGAAGACGGGCAGGGGCTTGCCGACCGCGCCCTGGACCACCGCCCCCAGCGTCGTCACCCCCGCCGTGCAGTAGGAGAAGCTGCGGCCGTAAGGCGCGTCGGCGGGCTTCTGCACCCAGTCGGGAAAGCCGCGCACCGGCAGGTCGAGATAGAAGCCGACCCAGTCCTCGATCAGGTACATCCGCTCTTCGTTGCCGCGCGAGAACTGGTTGTCGTCGTCGCATTCGGCGATCGAGCTCATGGTCATCAGGTCCTCGACCGTGACCTTGTCCTTGCGCGGATCAGGGGCGGCGGCGGGCGGGCGTCCCTTCAAGTATGGCTTTATGGGCGCATCGACGTTCGGGATCGCGCCGCGATCGATGGCCGCGCCAGCCAGCATGGCGGTGACGGTCTTGGTCACCGAGCGGGTGTTGCGTCTCGCCTCCATGCCGCCGTCGGGCTTGCCGTCGTCGTAGTAGGCCTCGAACACCAGCTTGCCGTGGCGGGCGACCAGCACGCTGGTGATCTTCTGGAACTGGCCCGCCTTGATGGCGGTCGACATGGCCTCGAGCTTGGAGGCCGACAGGCCTTCGGCAGCGGGGGCGGCGGATGGCATGTCGGAAGCGGCCGAGGCGATCGACAGCGGCGCCAGGGCCAGGGCGGCGGCGAACAGGAAGCGTTTCACGAAAGCGACTCCGACGGCGTGCGCCGCCAAGCTAGGGCGTGACTGGAGCCTCGTCTTGGACGCCTGAAACATCGGGCCGTCTGGTGGGGCGGGGGCTGCAAAGGCGCGCGAACTCACCGGGCGTCACGCCATAGGCGTGGCGGAACTGCCTGTTGAGGTGGCTCTGGTCGCAGAAGCCCGCCGCCAGGGCGATCTCGCCGATCGGCAGGCGGCCCCGCATCAGCAGGTCGGCGGCGCGTTCCAGTCGCCGCGCGCGCAACCGCTCGCCGGGCGCGGCCCCCAGCCAGCGGCGATAGCCGCGCGCCAGGTGCACCGGATGCACCCCGGCGGCGCGGGCGAGATCGGCGACGCCGATCGGCTGGTCGAAGGCGTCGGCCAGGTAGGTTTCGGCCAGGTCCAGCCAGGGCGGCCGGCGATCGCTGTCGCGAGGCGGCGCCAGGGCCTCTGCGGCCAGTTCGAGGCTCAGGCCTTCCAGCGAGAGCGGCTCGGCGTCGGCCGAGAGCAGCGAGCGGGTGAGGCGCAGCGCCGCGCGGCGGGCGACGGGGCCGGTCAGGCGCAGGGCGTCGATCGCCGCGCCGCCGTCGGCCAGGGCCCGCCAGTCGCCGGCGGCGAAGCTGACGGCCAGGAAGTAGCCGCCTGTCTCTACGAACCGATCGCGATGGACCACGCCGGGTGGATTGTAGACGAGGACCGGGCCTTCGGTTTCCGGGCCCCAGGCCGTGGTCTCGTAGCGACCGCGGGTGGCCAGCACGAAGTGGGCGTCGTCGTGGCTGTGCTCGTCGACGTGCTCGGCGCTCATGGTGGCGGCCAGGTGGGCCAGCCGCACGCCCGGCAGCCGCCGCTCGATCGTCGGCGCGCCGTAGAACCGTCCTGGTGCGAAGGCGGTTCTCGGCGCGGCCATGTCAGCCCAGCTTCTCGGCGGCCCAGGGGGCGAAGTAGGTGATGATCCCGGCCGCGCCGGCGCGCTTGAAGGCGGCCAGGCTTTCGAGGATCGCGCGCTCTTCGTCGATCCAGCCGTTGGCGCCGGCCGCCTTGATCATCGCGTACTCGCCCGACACCTGGAAGGCGTAGGTGGGCATGCGGAACTCGTCGACCAGGCGGCGCAGGATGTCGAGATAGGGCAGGCCCGGCTTGACCATGACCATGTCGGCGCCCTCGGCGATGTCGAGGGCGACCTCGCGGATGGCTTCCTCGGTGTTGGAGGGATCCATCTGGTAGGTCTTCTTGTCGCCCAATCCCTGACCATTGGGGCCCGCACTGAGTTTCGCCGAACCGATGGCGTCGCGGTAGGGGCCGTAGAAGGCCGAGGCGTACTTGGCGGCGTAGGACATGATCATCGTGTCCTGGAAGCCGTCGCCTTCGAGCGCGCCACGCAGGCGCCCGATGCGGCCGTCCATCATGTCGGAAGGCGCAAGAATATCGGCGCCCGCGGCGGCCTGCATCAGGCCCTGCTCGATCAAGCGTTCGATGGTGGCGTCGTTGAGGATCCTGCCGTTCTCGACCACGCCGTCGTGGCCGTGGTCGGTGAAGGGGTCCAGCGCCACGTCGCACATGATGCCGACCTCGGGGGCGGCGTCCTTCATGGCCTTGACGGCGCGCGGGATGACGCCGTCGGGATCGGCGGCGATCGAGCCGGTCGCGTCCTTCCGCGACGGGTCGATGTGCGGGAAGATGGCGATGGCGGGGATGCCCAGGTCACGGGCGCGGACGGCGGCCTTGGCGGCTTCCTTGACGCTCAGGCGCTGGACGCCGGGCATCGAGGCCACGGGGACGGCGCCCTCGCCCTCGTGCACCACCATCGACCAGATCAGGTCGGACGGACGGACTTCCGTCTCGCGGACGAGACGGCGGGTCCAGTCGGCCTGGCGCAGGCGGCGCAGGCGCGTGGCGGGGTAGGGAGCGAGCGGCGGAACGGTCATGCGAAGGGTTTCGCGCGCGACGCCGGTCGAGGCAAGGCGTTAAGGCCCTTAAGGAGCTATTCCCCGGTCTTGGTGACGCGGACCTGCTGGACGCCGCCGTCGACGCGGGTCCAGACCTGGGACTTGCAGAACAGGCCGCCCAGCACGCAGCCCTTGGCGCGCATTGTGCGGGCGTCGATGAACTCGGCGGTCCCGTTCAGGGTCACTTTCAGCGTCGGAACGAAAACCCGGCCGCGCATGTTTCCGTTGCCGGTGGGCGCGAAGTCGCGCAGCACCTGCTGGCCCACCAGGGTGTCGTAACCGCTCTTCTTGGCGTCGGCCTCGGCCTTGCGGCTGGCATAGACGACCCAACCGCACATGCTCGGACCGCAGTCGGTGATGTGCAGGCGGATGTTGTCCTTCGGGTTGCGCCACACACCGAGATTCTCGGCGTGAGCCGGCGCGGACACGAACGTGAACAGGGCCGCGACCGCGGCCAGAGCGGTAATGAACTTAGACATGGGAACCGAGACGACGCCTCCGATGGGCGTGATCTGATACCGACGAGGTGTCGGATCAAGGGAGGTGCGACCTTTCGCACCCGATTTCGCTGCGGCGCCGCATTCAAATTCGCCAACTGAGATATGATTGACACACTTGGCTGCTCAGGGCAGGTCAGCGGTCAAGAAGGTGAGGGCGGATATGCCCCGCATGGGAGGAAGTGGCGCATGGATTTCGCGCTGAACGATGATCAACGCGCCATTCAAGATATGGCCTCGGGCTTCGCCGCGGAACGGCTTGCCCCGCATTCCGCGCAGTGGGACGAACACAAGCACTTCCCCGTCGACGTCCTGCGCGAGGCCGCCGGCCTTGGATTCGCGGGCATCTACGTCAATGACGACGTCGGCGGCAGCGGACTGTCGCGCCTCGACGCCTCGATCATCTTCGAGGCCCTCAGCTACGGCGACGTGCCGGTCGCGGCCTACCTGACCATCCACAACATGGCCTCGTGGATGATCGACCGCTTCGGCTCGGAGAGCTTGCGTCAAGGCTACCTGCCGCGCCTGACCACCATGGAGCTGATCGCCAGCTATTGCCTGACCGAGCCGGGCTCGGGTTCGGACGCGGCGGGCATGCGCACGACCGCGCGGCTGGACGGCGACCACTACGTGCTGAACGGCGGCAAGGCCTTCATCTCCGGCGGCGGCGTGTCGGACGTCTATGTGGTCATGGCCCGCACGGGCGGCGACGGGCCCAAGGGCGTGTCGGCCTTCGTGGTCGAGAAGGGGGCGGCGGGTCTCTCGTTTGGAGCCAACGAGCGCAAGATGGGCTGGAACGCCCAGCCCACGGCCCAGGTCAATTTCGACGACTGCCGCGTTCCCGTCGAAAACCGCATCGGCCAGGAGGGCGAGGGCTTCCGCTTCGCCATGATGGGCCTCGACGGCGGGCGCCTGAACATCGCCTCGTGCTCGCTGGGCGGCGCGCAGTTCGCCCTCGACACCGCCAAGGCCTATCTGGAGACCCGCAACCAGTTCGGCCGGCCGTTGAAGGACTTCCAGGCGTTGCAGTTCAAGCTGGCCGACATGGCCACCGAGCTGGAGGCCGCCCGCCTGATGGTGCGCCGCGCCGCCCACGCGCTCGACAATAGGGATCCTCAGGCCACCAAGCTGTGCGCCATGGCCAAGCGCTTCGCCACCGACGCCGGCTTCCAGGTGGCCAACGACGCCTTGCAGCTGCACGGCGGCTACGGCTACCTGCAGGACTACCCGCTGGAGCGCATCGTTCGCGACCTGCGCGTCCACCAGATCCTGGAAGGCACCAACGAGATCATGCGCGTCATCATCGCCCGCGAGATGTTCCGGCGGTAGGATCGTGATAATCTGACCAGACTGGTCAGATTGGAGCCCGTCATGCGCGAAGTCGGCGTCCTGGAAGCCAAGACCCACCTGTCGGCTCTGCTCGACGCCGTCGAGAAGGGGGGCGAAGCCGTGCTCATCACCCGCAACGGACGGCCGGTGGCCAAGCTGTCGCCGGCGGAGGAAGCGGCGACCACGCCGCGTCGCGCTTCGGCCGCCGAACTGGTGGAGCGCTTCAAGGCGTTGCGTGAACGGATAGCCGCTGCAAACCCTGACGCCGAGAATTTGACTTGGGAGCAATTGAAAGAAGACGCTCGCCGGTGAGGCAGGTCGTTCTGGATGCTTCGGCGGCCTTGGCTTGGCTGCTTCCGACACAGGCTACGCCTGCGGCGCGAGCTCTGTTGGCGGAAAGCAACGCCCTGATCTTCGAAGCCCCCAGTATCTTTGAATGGGAGTTGCATAGCGTACTTTTGACGTTGGCTCGTCGTGGGGTCCTGGTCGACGACGAGTATGAAAAGGCGGTCGCGATCTACGAGGATCTATCGGTGCGCTTCAGCGAACCGGCCTTCGGTGTCGATGGGCTCGCCATCCTGGCGCGGGACGCCAAGCTCAGCCTTTTCGATGCAGCCTACCTAGCTCTGGCGGCGCAGCACGACTGGCCGCTGGCCTCGCGGGATGACGCCCTGCTAAAGGCGGCCGCCAACGCTGGCATCGAGTGCTTCGACCTGAGGGCGACGACCGCATGATCTATCTTTGCCGCCACGGCCAGACGCAGTTCAACCGCGAGGGGCGTTTCCAGGGGCAGACCGAGTCCGACCTGACCGCCTTGGGCCGCGCCCAGGCGCGGGCCATGGGCGACCTGCTGGCCGACCTGATCGCGCGCGAGCCGTCCGACGCCTGGCGGATCGTCGCCAGTCCGCTGCGCCGCGCGCGCCATACCGCGGAGGCCATCGCCGAGCGCACGGGCCTGCCGCTGAGCTTCGACGACCGTCTGCTGGAGATCAGCGTCGGCGAATGGTCGGGCCGCCTGCGCGAGGACATCCGCCGCGACAATCCCGAGGTGTTCGCCAGCTACGAATGGGCTTTCCGCGCGCCGGGCGGCGAGACCTTCGAGGACGTCACCGCCCGCGTCGCCGGCTGGCTGGCCGAACAGGCCCCGGAAGGCCAGCGCCGCCTGATCGTGGTCAGCCACGGTGTCGCCGGCCGTCTGCTGCGCGGCGCCTATGCCGGCCTGTCGCGCGCCGACACCCTGGCCCAGGAGGTTCCGCAGGACGCGGTCTACCGCCTGCTGGCCGGCCAGATCGACCGCTTCGACTGCGCCCCGGTCGAAGATCCCGAATTCGCCTGAGAACCCAGATGACCGAAGCCCGCGAAGTCCTCGTCAGCGTCAAGAAGAACGTCGGCCGGATCACCCTGAACCGGCCCAAGGCGCTGCACGCCCTGACGCTGTCCATGTGCGAGACCATGATCGAAACCCTGCTGGCGTGGCAGGCCGATCCCGAGATCGACATGGTCATGATCGACCACTCGGGCGAGCGCGGCTTCTGCGCCGGCGGCGACATCCGAATGCTGGCCGAGAGCGGGGCGGGCGACGGCGTCGAGGCGCGGAAGTTCTTCCACACCGAATACCGGCTGAACCACCTGCTGTTCCACTATGACCGGCCGATCGTGGCGATCATGGACGGCGTGGTGATGGGCGGCGGCGTCGGCATCTCGATGCCCGCCCACTACCGGATCGCCACCGAGCGCACGACCTTCGCCATGCCCGAGACCGGCATCGGCCTGTTCCCCGACGTCGGCGGCGGCTGGTATCTGCCGCGGCTGCCGGGCAAGGCGGGCCTGTGGCTGGCCCTGACCGGCGCGCGCATCAAGGGCTCGGACTGCATGCGTCTGGGCATCGCCACCCACTTCGTCGAGTTCGGCGCGGTCGAAGGGCTGAAGAAGGCGATCCTGGCCGACCATCGCCGCATCGACGAGACCCTGCGCATGTATCGCGCCGACGCCGGCAAGGCGCCGCTGGTCGGCTTCGAGCAGGACCTCAACCGCCTGTTTGTCGGCGAGAGCGTCGAGCAGATCTTCGAGTTCCTGGAGGCTGACTCCTGCGACTGGGGCAAGGCCCAGCTGGCCGTGCTGAAGACCAAGTCGCCCCAGACCCTGAAGGTCGCCTTCGAGCAGCTGAAGCGCGGCGAGGCCATGACCGACTTCGCCGACAACATGGCCATGGAGTATCGGATCGGCTCGCGCGTCGTGCGCCGCCATGACTTCATCGAGGGCGTGCGCGCGGTGATCGTCGACAAGGACAACGCGCCCCGCTGGGACCCGCCGAGCATCGAGGCCGTGGATGACGCCGATATCCAGGCGATCTTCGCGCCCCTCCCGCCGGAAGAAGAGTGGACGCCCCTGGCGGACGCCTAAAAGGCGTTCGGTCCTCCGACATGCGTCGGACGCCTGACAGCGTTCTGCCGTAGCGGCATTGAAGCCGTCGCCCGGCCTCGCTAGCTTGCCGCCAGACAAAGAAGAAAGTCCGCCGGAAGGAAGACCATGCGTAAGCCGCTTCTCAGCCTCGTCGCCGCGCTCGCCGTGACCGCGTGCGCCACGACCCCGATGGGGCCCGCCGAGCCGCCGCCGCCGCCGCCCGCCGACGCCCCGGTCTCCATCCCGGCCAACATCATCGCCGCGGTCGACAATCCGCTGCGTCCCGAGGTCGACACCAGGCGCGACGCCGACCGCCTGCCGGCCCAGGTGCTGGCCTTCGCCGGCGTGCGCAGCGGCGCCAAGGTCGCCGACCTGATTCCCGGCACCGGCTACTTCACCCGCATCCTGTCGAAGGCCGTCGGCCCGCGCGGCCACGTCTACGCCTATGTGCCCGACGAGCTGACCAAGCTGGCCAACCGCGAGCCGGCCGTGAACGCCATCGCCGCCGACCCCGCCTACAAGAACGTCTCGGTGGTCCTGAACCTGCTGCCCAACTTCGGCGCGCCGGAGAAGCTGGACCTGGTGTTCACCGCCCAGAACTACCACGACATGCACACCCCGCTGATGGGCAGGCCCGACATGGCGGTGGTCAACCGCAAGGTCTTCCAGTCGCTGAAGCCGGGCGGCGTCTATCTGGTGCTCGACCACTCGGCTCAACCGGGGTCGGGCCTGCGCGACGCCGAGAAGCTGCACCGCATCGACCCCGAGACCGTGAAGGCCGAGGTCACAGCCGCCGGCTTCGTGTTCGAAGGCGAAAGTCGCGTGCTGCGCGACGCCGCCGACAAGCGCAACGTCTCGGTCTTCGACCCGTCGATCCGCGGCAAGACCGACCAGTTCATCTACAAGTTCCGCAAGCCGGCCGGGGCGCGCTAGGCGCCCCGCTCGCGCGGACGACAACGACAAGGACCGCGCCCACGTAGGCGCGGTTCGCATTTAGGGAGCGTAACGATGACCAGGATCGCCTTCATCGGCCTGGGCAACATGGGCGGCGGCATGGCCGCCAACCAGGCCAAGGCCGGCCACGCCGTGGCGGCCTTCGACCTTTCGGCCAAGGCGCTGGAAAAGGCGGTCGGCGCGGGCTGCGTCGCCGCCGCGTCGGTGGCCGAGGCGGTGGAGGGCGCCGAGATCGTCATCACCATGCTGCCGGCGGGGCCGCACGTCCGCTCGGTCTATGGCGAGCAGGTTCTGGCCAATGCGCCGAAGTCGGCCCTGCTGATCGACTGCTCCACCATCGACGTCGACAGCGCCCGCGCGGTGGCGCAGCAGGCCGGGGCGGCGGGTTTCCGCTTCGCCGACGCGCCGGTGTCGGGCGGCATCATGGCCGCCGAGGCTGGCAGCCTGGCCTTCATGGTCGGCTGCGACGACGCCGATTTCGCGCAGGTCGAGGCGGCGCTGAAGCCGATGGCCCGGGCGGTCATCCACGCCGGCGGCCACGGCGCGGGGCAGGCGGCGAAGATCTGCAACAACATGCTGCTGGGCGTGTCGATGCTGGGAACCTGCGAGGCCTTCGCCCTGGCCGAGAAGCTGGGCCTGGCCGCCGACCGCTTCTTCGAGATCGCCAGCCAGTCGTCGGGCCAGTGCTGGTCGGTTTCGACCTACTGCCCGGTTCCGGGGGTGGGGCCCAGCACGCCGGCCGATCGCGGCTACGAGGGCGGATTCGCCACGGCCATGATGCTCAAGGACCTGAAGCTGGCGCAGGAGGCGGCCGCGCGCGCCGGCGCCAGCACGCCGATGGGGGCGCAGGCCGAGGCGCTGTATGCGCTGTTCGACGCCAACGGCTTCGGCGGCAAGGACTTTTCCGCCGTCCTGCAGATGCTGCGCGGGCGTATTGCTGAGCTGGTTTGAACAAGGCAGGGTTGCGATCTGCGATTATAGAACCAATCGATGCGACACCACGCCCAATTCCAATTTGTAGGTAGAGGCCCTTAGGTGGACACTATGCCTGCGTGGTGCGAAAAGCCGTGCAAGAAGAGAAGGACCGCCTAGCTTCGGCTCGACGGGTAGAGACCAGCATGGACTACAAAGCCGCGTTCACCGCCGCTGTCTCCCAGATCCGCGACGAGGGTCGCTATCGGGTCTTCGCCGACCTAAAGCGCCATCGCGGCGCCTTCCCGCGCGCCACCTGGACACGCGCCGACGGCGGCGAGAGCGAAGTCGTGGTCTGGTGCTCGAACGACTATCTCGGCCAGGGCCAGAACCCCGTCGTGCTGGACGCCATGCACCAGGCGATCGACGACCACGGCTCGGGCTCGGGCGGCACCCGCAACATCTCGGGCACCAACCACCACCACGTGGAGCTGGAAGCCGAGCTGGCCGACCTGCACGGCAAAGAGGCCGCACTGCTGTTCACCTCGGGCTACGTCTCCAACGAAGCCACGCTCAGCGTCCTGCAGAAGATCCTGCCGGGCCTGATCATCTTCTCCGACGCCCAGAACCATGCCTCGATGATCGCCGGCATCCGCAACGGCGGCGGCCCCCGTCACATCTTCCGCCACAACGACCTGGCGCACCTCGAAGAGCTGCTGGCGGCCGCCCCGGCCGACGCGCCCAAGCTGGTCGCCTTCGAGAGCGTCTATTCGATGGACGGCGATATCGCCGACATCGGCGCCACGGCGGCCCTCGCCAAGACGTACGGCGCCATGACCTATCTCGACGAGGTCCACGCGGTCGGCATGTATGGTCCGCGCGGCGGCGGCGTCGCCGAGCGCGACGGCGTCATGGACCAGATCGACATCATCGAGGGCACGCTGGGCAAGGCGTTCGGCGTCATGGGCGGCTACATCACCGGCGACGCCGAGGTGATCGACGCCGTGCGCCTGATGGCCTCGGGCTTCATCTTCACCACCTCGCTGCCGCCGGCCCTGACCGCCGGGGCGCTGGCCAGCGTGAAGTGGCTGAAGCAGCACCCCGAGGTGCGCGACGCCCACCAGGAACGCGCCGCCACCCTGAAGAAGATGTTCCAGGACGCCGGCCTGCCGGTGATGGAGAACGACAGCCACATCGTTCCGGTGCTGGTCGGCGATCCGGTCCACACCAAGCTGATCAGCGACATGCTGCTGGCCGATCACGGCGTCTATGTGCAGCCGATCAACTATCCGACCGTGCCGCGCGGCACCGAGCGCCTGCGCTTCACGCCCACGCCGTTCCACACCGACGACATGATGCGCAAGCTGGTCGGCGCGATGGAAAAGCTCTGGGCGCACTGCAACGTCGCTCGCATGGGCGGCCACGCGGCTTAAGCACCCGCCTTGGGTTTCGATCTGGGCTACCTGCGCGAGCTGGCCGAGGACGCGTTCGAGCATCCCGGTTGGTCCGGCGTGGCCGACTACTTCCGTTTTCGTCACCAGGGCCTGCGCCGCGAGGCGCTGGAAGCGCTCGACGCTTTCGTCGCCGGGGCTGTGAGCTGGCCGCTGGCCGACCGCGTCGCCTTCGCCGCCTGGATCGGCGAGAAGCGTCTGGCCTATCGGGGACAGCCCGAGGCGGTTCTGCCCGTTCCGCTGTTTCGCCTGCTGGTCCGCCCGACCCTGGAAGAGTGGGCGGATGCCAAGCCGGCCGATCCCTGGCCGCTGGTCTGGCAGGCCCGACTGTCGAGCGGCGGCTCGACCTGGCACGCGCCGCCCGCGCCGTTCCTGCGCCAGGCCCTGGCCCGCGATCCGCTGTGCGTGCCGGCCCGTGTGGACCTGGTTCGCGCCATCCTGGCCGACATCGCCTTCCACCAGCACGAGTTGCCCGGCGCCTATCTGGGCGACGCCGCCCTCGACCTCTCGGCCCTCGACGAGGTCGAGGACCTGCTGTCGCTGGCCGACGAGGACGCGCGGTTCGATATCGGGCCGGAGATCGCCTGGGCGCGGGCCGAGGCGAGGGGCTGGCTGGAGCGGGAAGGGGCGGGCTGAGCCTCTCCGCGTGGCGGTTTCCCGCCACGTCGCCGCTGCGCGCGGTGGCGGCTTGGGGCTGGATGCGCCCTCGTGCGCAGGAGAGTCGCCCCGTGAAGACCATCGTGATCACCGGCAGCAGCCGCGGCATCGGCTTTGGCCTCGCCGAAGCCTTTCTCGAACGCGGCTGCCAGGTCGTGATCTCGGGTCGCAATCCGCAGGTGCTGGCCGAGGCGTTGGCCAAGCTGGAGGCAACCGGCGGCGCGGTGGCCGCCAAGGCCTGCGACGTCAGCAAGGTCGCGGATCTGGAAGCGCTCTGGAACACCGCCGTCGAGCGCTTTGGCTCGGTCGACATCTGGATCAACAACGCCGGCTCGGTGTCGCCGCGCGTGCGCCTCGACCAGATCGAGGAAGCCGAGATCGACGCGGTGGTGGCCACCAACCTGCTGGGCGTCATCAAGGCCTCCAAGCTGGCCATGATCCGCATGCTGGCCCAGCCGGGCGGCGGGGCGATCTACAATTTCGAGGGTTTCGGCAGCGACGGCATGACCGCCTCGGGCCTGACGCTCTACGGCGCCACCAAGCGGGCCGTGACCTATTTCACCAAGTCGATGGGCAAGGAACTCGACGGCACCAACGTGCGCATGGGCACGATCAGCCCCGGCATCGTGGCCACCGACCTCCTCCAGTCGGAGATGCGCGACGCCTCGGACGCAGACCGCGCCAAGTCGATGAAGCTCTACAACATCCTCGGCGATCGCGTGGAGACGGTGGCGCCGTTCATCGCCGACGGCGTGCTCAAGGGCGAGGCCACGGCCGCGCCGGTGCGCTGGCTGACCATGCCCAAGGCCATGGGCCGGTTCATGACCGCCGGCTTCAAGAAACGCGACATCTTTTCGGCGGCGTGAGGCTTCGGGCTTCACACCCATGCCCCCAAAACTCGTCATCCCGGAAAGCCCGCGGGGCTTATCCGGGACCCGGGGGGACTGGAGGCCGCGCTTGCAACAGCCTCTTCAGAGGTCGCCGACTCCGTGCGGCGGCGCCTGGGTCCCGGCTTTACGCTGCGCTTCGGCCGAGATGACGACCACTGGGGCAAGAAGGAATGAAGAAGGAAGCCTCTAGGCCCTTCGGCGCACGCCCTTGCCCAGGCCGATCTGCTTGGCGAAGTCCGAGCGTCGCGCGGCGTAGGCCGGAGCGACCATCGGATAGTCCGACGGCAGGCCCCATTTGCGGCGGTAGTCCTCAGGGCTCATGTCGTAGTGCGAGCGCAGGTAGCGCTTGAGCATCTTCAGCTTCTTCCCGTCCTCGAGGCAGACGATGTAGTCGTGCTGCACCGAGCGCGAGATGGGCACGGCGGGCTTTTGCTTCTCGGCCGGCTTGGCGGCGGCCGGCTCGCCATGCAGGCCCACCAGGGCTCCGTGCACGGTGCGGATCAGGTCGGGGACAGCTGTCTGGGAAATCTTGTTCTGGCCGACATAGGCCGCGACGATGCTCGCGCTCAGCGCCAGCAGTTCGGTGTCGTCCGAGAAATCCGACCCCGTTTCGTCGTGTGAAGCCGCCATACGCATCCCGCCCGTTCTGTTCGTTTGCACTCAAAAACGCTCGGCGCGGCGGCAACACCCCGCCGAGGTTCGTCACCAACGCATGGTTATCGTCGCGGTTCCGTCATTGATCGCGGCGCGAAGGACGCTAAAGAGAGCGCCGTCGACTCCCGCTCGCGGGAGCGCGCCGCCCAAAGCCCAGCCGCCCGCCCCAAGGAGCTGCCGATGACGACCTCCACCGACCTGACCAAGTTCTTCGGCGCCGATCTTGCGACCGCCGACCGCGACATCTTCGATCGCATTGGTCGGGAGCTGGGTCGTCAGCAGAACCAGATCGAGCTGATCGCCTCGGAAAACATCGTCTCGAAGGCGGTGCTCGAAGCCCAGGGCTCGATCCTGACCAACAAGTACGCCGAAGGCTATCCGGGCAAGCGCTACTACGGCGGCTGCGAATGGGTCGACGAGATCGAGACCATCGCCATCGAACGCGCCAAGCAGCTGTTCGGCGCGGCCTTCGCCAACGTCCAGCCGCACTCGGGCTCGCAGGCCAACCAGTCGGTGTTCATGTCGCTGCTGCAGCCGGGCGACACCTTCATGGGCATGGACCTGGCCGCCGGCGGCCACCTGACCCACGGCTCGCCCGCCAACCAGTCGGGCAAGTGGTTCAAGCCGGTGTCCTACACCGTGCGCCAGCAGGACCAGCTGATCGACTACGACAACGTCGCCGAGGTCGCCCAGCGCGAAAAGCCCAAGCTGATCATCGCAGGCGGCAGCGCCTATAGCCGTGAGATCGACTTCGCCCGCTTCCGCGAGATCGCCGACAGCGTCGGCGCCTACCTGATGGTCGACATGGCCCACTTCGCTGGCCTGGTGGCCGGCGGCGTGTTCCCCAATCCCGTCCCGCACGCCCACGTCGTCACCACCACCACCCACAAGACCCTGCGCGGCCCGCGCGGCGGCATGGTGCTGACCAACGACGAAGCCATCATCAAGAAGGTCAATTCGGCCGTGTTCCCCGGCCTGCAAGGCGGCCCGCTGGAGCACGTCATCGCCGCCAAGGCCGTGGCGTTCGGGGAAGCCCTGCAGCCGGCCTTCAAGGACTACGCCCGCCAGATCATCGCCAACGCCAAGGCCCTGGCCGACGCGCTGGGCAAGTCGGGCGTCAACATCGTCTCGGGCGGCACCGACAGCCACCTGATGCTGGTTGACCTGCGTCCCAAGGGCGTGACCGGCCGCGACGCCGAGCACAGCCTCGAGCGCGCCCACATGACCTGCAACAAGAACGGCGTGCCGTTCGACACCGCGCCGTTCACGATCACCTCGGGCATCCGCCTGGGCACGCCGGCCGGCACCACCCGCGGCTTCAAGGAAGCCGAGTTCACCCGCGTGGGCGAGCTGATCGGCGAGGTCGTCAACGGCCTGGCCGCCAACGGTCCGGAAGGCAACGCCGCGGTCGAGGCCAAGGTGCGCGAGGAAGTGCTGGCCTTGACGGCTCGGTTCCCGATCTACAACTAATGGGCTAAGGCCGCAGGGGAGGGCCCAAGATCATGCGCTGCCCATTCTGCGGCCACGCCGAAAGCCAGGTGAAGGACAGCCGCCCGTCGGAAGACGGGGCGGCCATCCGCCGCCGCCGCCTCTGTCCGGAGTGCGGCGGTCGGTTCACGACCTTCGAACGCGTCCAGCTTCGTGAACTGATCATCGTCAAGCGGTCGGGCCGTCGCTCGCCGTTCGACAGAGACAAGCTGATGCGTTCGATCTCGCTGGCCACCCGCAAGCGGCCCATCGAGGGCGAACGGGTCGAGCGGATGGTCAACGGCATCGTCCGCCAGCTGGAAAGCCAGGGCGAGACCGAGCTTCAGTCGTCGGTCGTCGGCGAAATGGTCATGAAGGCCCTGAAGTCGCTCGATGACGTGGCCTATGTCCGCTACGCCTCGGTTTATCGCGATTTCCGGGAGACCAGTGATTTCGCGAAGTTTTTGGGCGAAGAAGGCTTGAGCGACGTCGCCGAAGACGAGCTATAGGCGCATCCTACGATTCGTTTTTTCGGGTCGGCGTGTGACGGCCCAGCGAGGCCTCCCGTCCGCCCAGGAGTTCAGAGGCATATGGTGGAAGACAGGATTCGTCTGCTGATCGTCGAGGGGCGCCGTTATTCGGGCCTTTCCGACGCGCTGCTGGCCGGCGCCGTGCAGGCGATCGAGGCCCAAGGCGCGGAGTACGAGGTCGTCACGGTTTCCGACGCCCTGCAGATCCCGGCCGCCATCGCCATCGCCGAAGAGGCCGGCAAGGGCCCGTCGGGCGTGCGCTACGACGGTTACATTGCCCTCGGCGCCGTCGTGCGCGGCGAGACCTACCACTTCGAGATCGTGTCCAACGAGACCGCCCGCGGCCTGCAGGACCTGGCGGTCGGAAAAAGGTTGGCCATTGGTTACGGCGTGTTGACGGTTGATGACGAGGATCAGGCCTGGAATCGCGCGCGCCTCTCGCAGGGCGACCGCGGGGGCCAAGCCGCTCGGGAATGCCTGGAGATCGTGGGTTTGAAGCGTCAGCTGTCGGGACAAGCGCGATGAGCAAGCGCATCCAGCCCCGTTCCGTTTCGCGTCTGGCGGCCGTGCAGGCCCTCTACCAGATGGAAGTCTCCGGCGCCGGCGTCGACGCCGTGGTCCGCGAATTCTCCGAGCACCGCTTCGACCGGGCCGTCGAGGACACCGAAGGCGCCCAGCTGGCCCAGGCCGACGAGACCTTCTTCGCCGACCTGGTGAAGGGCGTCGTCTCCAAGCAGGCGATCATCGACCCGGCCATCGTGCGCCGCCTGGCCTCGGGCTGGAAGCTCGAGCGCCTGGACGCCACCGCCCGCGCCGTGCTGCGCGCCGGCGCCTACGAGCTGATGAACCGCCCGGACGTTCCGACCGAGGTGGTGATCGACGAGTACGTCGAGATCGCCAAGTCGTTCTTCGAGGGGCCGGAAGCCGGCTTCATCAACGGCGCCCTGGACGCCATCGCGCGTGACGCCCGAGTCTGACGACGACTGGTTCGACGATCCCGCCCCGGCCGTAGCGCCGGCGGCGGAGGACGACGAGTCGTGGTTCGACGACGTCCCTCCGGCGGCCGCGCCGTCGGGGCCGGACGAGTTCGAGCTGATCGCGACCCACCTGCGTCCACTGACCAACGGCGATCCCGTCGCGCTCGATCTGCTCGACGACGCGGCGGTGCTGCCCTCGCGCCCCGGCTATGACCTGGTGATCACCAAGGACGCCATGGTCGCGGGCGTGCACTTCCTGGCCGGCGAGGATCTCGACATCGTCGCCCGGCGCCTGCTGCGCACCAATCTGTCCGACCTCGCCGCCAAGGGCGCCGAGCCCTACGGCTACTTCCTGGCCGTCGGCTGGCCTTCGGGCACGACGGTCGAGGACCGCGAAACCTTCGCCCGCGGACTGGCCGAGGACGGCCAGGCCTACGGCATCAATCTTCTGGGCGGCGACACGGTCACCACCTCGGGCGCCCTGGTCGTCTCGGCGACCCTGCTGGGCTGGGTGCCGCAAGGCGCGGCCGTTCTGCGGCGTGGCGCCAAGGCCGGCGACCGCCTGATGGTCAGCGGCAGCATCGGCGACGGCTGGCTGGGTCTCCTGGCCCACTGGGGCGAGGTCGAGGATCCCGACGGCGGCCTGGTGCGTCGCTATCGCACGCCCGCGCCGCGTCTGGCGCTGCGCGAGGCCCTGCGCCAGTTCGCCCACGCCGCCGCCGACGTCTCCGACGGCCTGCTGGCCGACGCGGGCCACATCGCCAAGGCCAGCGGCCTTCAGGTCAAGGTCGACCTCGACCGCCTGCCGCTGTCGACCGGCGCCCGCAAGTGGCTGGAAGCCCAGCCCGAGCGCGGCGAAGCCCGCATGTCCCTGGCCTCGGGCGGCGACGACTACGAGGTCGTCTGCGCCGTTCCGGCCGCCGACGTCGCCGCCTTCCAGGCCGCCGCCTTCGCCGCCGGCCTGCCGGTGCGCGACATCGGCGAGTTCGTCGAGGGCGAAGGCGTGGCCGCCCTGTTCAAGGGCAAGGACATCACGCCCCAGCGGCTGGGCTGGCTGCACGGCTGACGCCGTTCAGCGACCGCCCTCGGTAGCGAAACCTCAAGCCTTCTCGGTTAACAGGCGGGCATGACTTCGACCGCTCTGTCCCGTCGCGCCCTGCTGGCGCTCGCCGCGCCGCTCGCGCTGTGCGCCGCGCCCGCCTTCGCCTCCGGCAAGGAGAAGAAGAAGGAAGGCGGGGAGGGCGAGAAGGAGAAGGAAGATCCGGTCATCAAGCTGGGCTCCATGGCCCTGCCGATCGTCGCCGAGGGGCGCCTGATCAACTACATCTTCGTCGAGCTGTCGCTGACCCTGCCGCCGACGGGCGACGTCACCGCCTTTGCCGGCAAGGAGCCGCTGCTGCGTGACGCGCTGGTGCGCGCGGCCCACAAGCAGCCGCTCAACAAGCCCGGCAGCTACGTCCTGCTCGACGAGGGCAAGGTGAAGGCCATCGTCATGCGCGAGGCCGTCGTTCTGGTCGGCAAGGGCAAGGTCGCCGCCGTCACCATCGGCAAGCAGACGCCGCGCAATTTCGTGCCGTTCCCCAAGGCGGCGCCGAAGGCCGCGGCCAAGCCGGCCTCGCCGCCCGTCGATTCGGCTCCGATCATCCCCTGAAGCTTCGCGAACGCCGTTCTCGCAAGCGGTTGCGCGCTAGGCTTGTGGATGTCAGTGTTTCCCCCTGGCGCCGATGTCGGGGCCAGATCAGGGAGCTTCGAGGGGGAATGAGGCCCTAAGGCCCGCCCGCCGCTCCTGGCCTGGGGCGCTCGTCGATCCTCCATGCCGGGAACCGCGACCCCTCGTGATTGAAACACGAAGGGGCACAACACCCATGAGTTCTTGGCTTTACGTAGCCATCGGCGCCGGGCTTCTGGCGGTGCTGTATGGCGCGGTTCAGACCGCCAGGCTTTTGAAGGCCTCGCCGGGCGATGCGAAGATGCAGGAGATCGCCGCGGCCATTCAGGAAGGCGCCCAGGCCTATCTGAACCGTCAGTACACGACCATCGCCATCGTCGGCGTCGTGGTTGTGGCTTTGCTCGCGTTCTTCTTCAAGGGCTGGGAGCAGCCTGTCGGCTTCGCGCTGGGCGCGATCCTCTCGGGCCTGGCGGGGTTCGCCGGCATGCTGATCTCGGTGCGGGCCAACGTGCGCACCGCCCAGGCCTCGTCCGAGAGCCTGGCCAAGGGCCTGTCGATGGCCTTCACCTCGGGCGCGGTCACCGGCATGCTGGTGGCGGGCTTCGCGCTGCTAGGCGTGGCCGGATACTACACCCTGCTGCTGTCGGTCGGGCATGAGGGCGCCGATCGGGTCGTGATCGACTCCCTGGTGGCGCTGGGCTTCGGGGCCAGCTTGATCTCGATCTTCGCCCGCCTGGGCGGCGGCATCTTCACCAAGGGCGCCGACGTGGGCGGCGATCTCGTCGGCAAGGTCGAGGCCGGCATTCCCGAGGACGACCCCCGCAACGCCGCGACCATCGCCGACAACGTGGGCGACAACGTCGGCGACTGCGCCGGCATGGCCGCCGACCTGTTCGAGACCTATGCGGTGACCACGGTCGCAACCATGGTGCTGGCGGCGATCTTCTTCACCGGCACCGACGTCGTCGGCTCGATGATGATCCTGCCGCTGGCCATCTGCGCGGTGTGCATCGTCACCTCGATCGTCGGCGCCTTCTTCGTCCGCCTGGGCAAGAAGAACAACATCATGGGAGCCCTCTACCAGGGCCTGATCGTCACCGGGATCCTGTCGATCCCGGCGGTGTGGTGGGTGATCCATCAGTTGGTCCCGACCTCGATCGAGCTCGACGGCCGGCTGTTCACCGCAGACAACCTGTTCTACTGCGGCCTCGTGGGCCTGGCGGTGACGGCGCTGATCGTGGTGATCACCGAGTACTACACCGGCACGGGCTTCCGTCCGGTGAAGTCGGTGGCCCAGGCCTCGGTGTCCGGTCACGGCACCAACGTCATCCAGGGCCTGGCCATGTCGCTGGAGTCCACGGCCCTGCCGGCCCTGACCATCATCGTCGGCATCGTCGTGACCTATAACCTGGCGGGCCTGTTCGGCATCGCCATCGCCACCACCACCATGCTGTCCCTGGCCGGCTTCATCGTCGCCCTGGACGCCTTCGGCCCCGTCACCGACAACGCCGGCGGCATCGCCGAGATGGCCGGCCTTCCCCCGGAAGTCCGCGTAACCACCGACGCCCTCGACGCGGTCGGCAACACCACCAAGGCCGTCACCAAGGGCTACGCCATCGGTTCGGCGGGACTGGGGGCCCTGGTGCTGTTCGCGGCCTATACCGAGGACCTGAAGTTCTTCTCCGAGAACGCCGCCCCCGGCAGTTTCTTCGACGGCATGGGTGCGGTCAGCTTCGACCTGTCCAACCCCTATGTCGTGGTCGGCCTGCTGTTCGGCGGCCTGCTGCCGTTCCTGTTCGGGGGTCTTTCGATGACCGCCGTCGGTCGCGCGGCCGAGTCGGTGGTGGCCGAGGTCCGTCGCCAGTTCCGCGAAAACCCGGGCATCATGACCTACGAGACCAAGCCCGAATACGGCAAGGCCGTGGACATCCTGACCAAGGCCGCCATCCGCGAGATGATCGTGCCGTCCCTGCTGCCGGTGGTCTCTCCGGTGGTGCTGTTCTTCGTCATCAACGCCATCGCCGGCAAGGTCGACGCCTTCGCCTGCCTCGGCGCCATGCTGATGGGGGTGATCGTCACCGGCCTGTTCGTCGCCATCTCGATGACCAGCGGCGGCGGCGCCTGGGACAACGCCAAGAAGGTGATCGAGGAGGGCTTCACCGACAAGGACGGCGTCCTACACAAGAAGGGCGGCGAAACCCACAAGGCCGCCGTCACCGGCGACACCGTCGGCGACCCCTACAAGGACACCTCGGGTCCCGCCGTGAACCCGATGATCAAGATCACCAACATCGTGGCCCTGCTGCTGCTGGCCGTGCTCGCGCACGGCTAAGGCTGATCCTCCAACGAAGACGGAAACGCCCCGGGGCTCACGCTCCGGGGCGTTTTCCTTTTCCGCCAACCCAACACGGTCGCCGAATAAGCGCTACGCGCTTTCCGGGATGACGAGCGTGGTGGCCGGACTGGGAAGGAGAGAGGCCCTCAGTAGCACTCTTCCGGATCGAACGCGTGGATCTCGGCCTCGCCGCCAAGCGCCGTCGGCGCGGGCTGGACGCCGCGGCGCTCGTCGCCGGCGAAGTCATGGTCGATGCGGCGTCGGCGGCAGGGACCGAAATAGGCCTCCGTGCGGACGAAATCGCGGGGGTTGTTGATGACCTCGTTGATGCGGTGCATCACCCCGCGCGCCGTTAGCGGCTTGGCCAGGAATTCGGTCACCCCGGCCATACGCGCCTCGTCGAGGCTGCGGCGGGTGGCGTGGCCGGTCATCATGATGATCGGCGCGTACGGGTTTGGGCTGGCCTGCGAGTTGCGGATCCAGTGCACGAACGACAACCCGTCCACCGGCTGCATCATCAGGTCGGTGAACACGATGTCGACCTCGCGTTCGGAAAACAGCTTCAGGCCCTCGACGCCGTCGCCGGCCTCGAGAATGCGCCGCACCCCGGCGGACTTCAGGATCGCGGCCAGGATGCCGCGCATGTTGGCGTTGTCGTCGACGATGAGCATCGTCAACGCCCGCAGATCGAGCGCGCTCACGACCATCTCCCCCAGAGCAACCGACGCCAAGGTTGGGGCCCCAGCGTCGATCAGACGGGAAGGTTGTGACGGGCGTGCTTGAGGAAACGTTGATACGGCGACAAAAAGTCGCACGAAATCACGCGCTTATAGTCAAGCTTCGGTAAGGTTGAAGTGTCGGTTAACCGACTTAATCGTCAGTCTAGCGACGGTCGCCGGGGCGGGTGCCGGGAACGCCCTCGTCGTCCTGAGGCAGCATGCCGCCGCGACCGACGGTGCCGAGCAGCTGTTCGAGCACGGTCATCTCGCGACCACGGGTCGGGGTCTCGCGGCCGTTATAGGCGATGACCTTGCCGTCCTTCAGGGTGAAGGTGTCGACCGAGGCGACCTTCTCGTCGGCGGTGTTGAACTTGATGGCCACGACGTCGCGCTTGATCACGCGCGGCTTGTAGAAGGCCACCCGGTCGGTGGTCTGCGAGATGTAGTACCAGGCGTCGTTGTCGAAGGTGGAGACCGCCGACGGCGTGCCCAGCTTCTCGCGGACGGTGGACTTGCTGTCCTCGCCAATCTTCATGTCGGCCGGCTTGGCCTCGATGGCCTGGAAACCGGAATAGCTCGTCAGCGGCGTGCAGCCTCCGACGACGGCGGCGAGGCCGATGGCGGCGGCGGCGAAAACGGCGGGGCGAGACATTGAGGCTCCGGAACCGGAAGAAGGCTGGACTTTGACCTATCGCCCGCGCGGGCTTAGTTCAATGGCCCGCGTGGATGCTCAGGCCATCTAGTGGCGGCTCGCGGCGAAATAGAGGCGTGGAATGTTTCTGGATTGGCTAATCAAGCCTAGGCCCGCGACGCTGGCGGGGGAAAAACTCTATGCATCGGCGACGGCCCAGGCCCGATCGTCACGATTCTACGCGCAGCTGGGCGTTCGCGACTCGATGGAGGGCCGGTTCGAGCTCTTCACCCTGCACGTGGTGCTGGTGATCGAGCGGTTGAAAGGGCAGGGCGAGGCTGCGGCCGAGACCTCGCAGGCGGCTTTTGATTCCTACGTCCGCGGTCTCGACGACGCCTTCCGTGAAATCGGCGTGTCCGACACCGCCGTCGGCAAGAAGATGAAGAAGCTGGCCGGCGCCTTCTACGGCCGGCTGAAGACCTATGACGAGGCCTTCGCGACGTTGCCGGACTCCGCCGAACTGGACGCCGCCCTGGCCCGCACGGTGTTCGAGGAGCGCGGCGAGGGTGACGTCGCGGCCGTTAGCGCCTATGTGCGGTCGGCGCGCGAAGCTCTGGCGGAGCAGTCGCTGGACGCCCTGCTGAACGGAGAAGTGCAATGGCCGAACGTCTGATTGATCCCTGGCCGAGCACCGTCACCCTGGCCCGCGTCGACCGCGGCGGGGTGGACCTGAAGCTCGCGCCCGACGAAACCGTGCGCAAGGCCATCGCCAAGCAGCTGGGCCTGGTGTCGCTCGACCTGCTGGAGGCCCAGGTCTATCTGCGCTCGTGGATGGACGGCGCCGAGGTGTCGGGCGTGCTGCGCGCCCGCGTCGTTCAGACCTGCGGCGTCACCAGCGAGGACTTCGAGACGCCGATCGACGCCCGCTTCAGCCTGCGCGTGTTGCCTGCCAACAGCGAGCACGCCCCGCAGGACGAGGGCGGCGAGTTGGGTCTCGAGCCGGACGGCGACGATCCGCCCGACGTGCTGGAAGGCGAGGCGATCGACGTCTCGGGCTATGTCATCGAACATCTGGCGCTGGAGCTGGACCCGTTCCCGCGCAAGCCGGGTGCGGTGTTCGTGCAACCGCCCGAACCGGTTGAGCTTTCTCCCTTCGCGGCCCTGAAGGGACTTAAAACGAAGGGCGACGAGGGCTGAGTTGGCCCTTACGCCTTCCGGCGTGATATCACGCCGGGGAATCATCGGCCGCGTCGCGACCGTCTAAGGAGTCGATAGCGCCTCGTGCCCAAGCCTGTAGTCATCTCGATCGACGCCATGGGCGGGGATCACGGTCCGTCCGTGGTCGTTCCGGCGCTGGAGATCGCGGCCAAGACCCTGCCCGACGTGCGCTTCCTGGTGCACGGCGACGAGGTCGCGCTGAACGCCGAACTGGCGCGCGCGCCGGCCGCGCGGGCGGTCTGCACCGTCGTCCATACCGACAAGTCCATCGCCATGGACGAAAAGCCCGCCCAGGCCATGCGCCGGGGCAAGGGCTCCAGTCTTTGGAACGCCGTCGAGGCGATCCGTTCGGGCGAGGCCGCCGCCTGCGTTTCGGCCGGCAACACCGGCGCCCTGATGGCGATCTCCAAGCTGATCCTGCGCATGAGCGCGGATCTGGAGCGCCCGGCCATCGTCGCCTCTTGGCCGACGATGAAGGGGATCTCGGCGGTGCTGGACGTCGGCGCCAATGTCGAGAGCGACGCCGAGCAACTGGTCGAGTTCGCCATCATGGGCGCGGCCTTCCATCACGCCGTGCACGGCTCGGAACGTCCGACCGTGGGCCTGCTCAATGTCGGCTCCGAGGAGCAGAAGGGCCACGAGGAGGTGCGCGAGGCGCATCGCATCCTGCAGGACAGCCCGCACTTCGACTTCGACTATCGCGGCTTCGTCGAGGGCACCGACATCGCCTACGGCACGGTGGACGTGGTCGTCACCGACGGCTTCACCGGCAATGTCGCCCTGAAGACCGCCGAGGGCCTGGCGCGGTTCTTCGGCAATGAAATCAAGCAGACCCTGACGGCCGGCCCGCTGGCCATGCTGGGCGCGCTGATCGCCTCGGGCTCGCTGAAGAAGATGAAGCGGCGTCTGGACCCCGGCCGGGTCAACGGCGGACCGCTGCTTGGCCTCAACGGCATCGTGGTGAAGAGCCACGGCGGCGCCGACGCCAATGGCTTCGCCTCGGCCGTCCGAGTGGCGGTGGACCTCGCGCGCAGCGACTTCACCGCCGAGATCGATCGTAATCTGAAGCGTCTGACCGCGGAAAAAGACCAAGCGGCCAAGGACGACGGCGCTGACGGCGCCGAAACCCAGGGAGCCGCCGAGTGAGCGTAGTTCGCAGCGTGGTGACCGGCGTCGGGGCCTACCTGCCGCCGCAGATCGTCACCAACGAAGAGCTGTCCAAGATCGTCGACACTTCGGACGAGTGGATCGTCGAGCGCACGGGCATCCGCCAGCGCCACAAGGCCGCCGACGACCAGGCCGTGTCGGACCTGGCCGTGGAAGCCGCCAGGCAGGCGCTGGAGCGCGCCGGCAAGACGCCCGCCGACGTCGACCTGATCATCGTGGCGACCACCACGCCCGACCTGACCTTCCCGGCCACCGCCGCCATCGTGCAGCGCAAGCTGGGCGCGGGCGTCGGCATCGCCTTCGACGTCCAGGCCGTTTGCTCGGGCTTCGTCTACGCCCTGTCGGTGGCCGACGGCTTCATCGCCCGCGGCAACGCCAAGTGCGCCCTGGTGATCGGCGCCGAGGCCATGACCCGCCTGATGGACTGGACCGACCGCGGCACCTGCGTGCTGTTCGGCGACGGCGCCGGCGCTGTGGTGCTGGAGCCGCAGGAAGGCGAGGGGACCACGGCCGATCGCGGCATGCTGGGCTTCGCCCTGCGCGCCGACGGGACCAAGCAGGACCTGCTCTATGTCGACGGCGGTCCGTCGACCACGGGCACGGTGGGCAAGCTGCGGATGCTGGGCAACCAGGTCTTCAAGCATGCGGTGATCAACATCTCCGAGGCCATCCACGCCGCCGCAGAGAAGGCGGGAGTGACGGTGCCCGAGGTGGACTGGTTCATTCCGCACCAGGCCAACCAGCGAATCCTTCAGGGCGTGGCCAATCGCTGCGGCATCGACGAGGAAAAGGTGATCTCGACGGTGGCGCTGCACGCCAACACTTCTGCCGCCTCGATTCCCCTGGCTTTCGCCCACGGGGTCGCGGACGGCCGGATCAAGCCGGGCGACCTGCTTCTGCTGGAAGCGATGGGCGGCGGCCTGACCTGGGGCGCCTGCGTCCTGCGCCTTTGATGGTCACGGACGAAGCTTGACCTTGGGTTGGCGCACGGCCTGCTTCAGCATATGAAGTAACCGGCTTGACCCTTTGACTTCATGCGGTATTCGCGGCATGCAGTCTCAAGTTGACGAGGTCTTGTCGCGCGGGATCGGGGCTTTCGTGCGCCCCTTTTCGCAAGACGGACCGATTGGCGCGGGCTGTGCTGAGTTCGCGCATTGAAGCGTATAGGGGGCGTTATGAAGGGTTCGACTCTGACCCGGGCTGACCTCTGCGAGGCTGTCCACGAGGAAGTAGGCCTGACTCGTCAGGACTGCGCCGGTCTCGTCGAGCGCACCCTGGATCTCGTGGCCGAGGCGCTCGAGAAGGGTGAGACGGTCAAGCTTTCCGGATTCGGCGTCTTCCAGGTCCGCGAAAAGCGGGCCCGGATGGGGCGCAATCCCAAGACCGGCGAGCCGGCCGAGATCGAGCCGCGGCGCGTTATCGGCTTCAGGGCCTCCCAGGTCATGAAAGCGCGCATCGACAGCGCTTTGGACGACTAAGGAGTCCGTGCGGTGGCGAAGGGGCCGAACGCCTTCCGCACGATTTCAGAGGCCGCCGAGGAACTCGGCGTCCCCCAGCACGTCCTGCGTTTCTGGGAGACCAAGTTCTCTTTCATTCGCCCGATGAAGCGGGCTGGCGGGCGGCGCTTCTACCGCCCGCAGGACATCGCCGTGCTCAACGGCGTGCGCGCGCTGCTGCACGCCGAGGGCTACACCATCAAAGGCGTCCAGAAGCTGCACCGCGAGCAGGGCGTGGCCCATGTGATCGCCGCGGGCCTGGGCCAGAACGGCGCGGCCTTTCTCGAATCTCCACTCGATGAGTCGTTCGGCGATTCGGCGGCCGTTCAGGCGCCCAGCCCCGAACAGCGTCGGCGCCTGACCGAGGCGCTGGACGACCTCACCAGCATCAAGGCCCGTCTGGACGGGCTTTTGACGCGTTCCTGAGGACTGTGGAAAACCACTAGATTTCCGATTGCCGAGGCGAAGAGCGGCGCCTATAAGGGCGCTCCTTCCGCGTCGGAGCGTGGCGCAGCCTGGTAGCGCACTTGACTGGGGGTCAAGGGGTCGCAGGTTCGAATCCTGTCGCTCCGACCATTCTCTCCCCGGAGAGAACACCGCGGAAGAAACGCAAAGGCCGCCCTTCGGGGCGGCCTTTTTCGTTTCCGGATCAGTGCGGGTCGCTGGCTAGCGCTGGCCGACGTCCAGCGGCTTGTCCGCCTTGCCCATCCAGGTGATCAGCGGGATGACCGGCAGGACCCAGCCCATGCCCAGCGCCACGAAATAGATCAGGTGCACGGCGCGGTTCAGCGGCAGGTGGTCGTAGAGGCTGGTGAAGGCCCAGATCCAACCCAGCAGGATCACGATCACGCCGATCGAGCCGATCAGCTTGCGCAGGCGCGCCGGAATGAGGGGAGCGCTCAAGCGGATCTCCGGAAGAGGCCGAGCACGGCCAGGAACAGGGTGGCGCCGACGGCCGAGACGACCAGGCTGCCGAGAAAGCCGGGAATCGCCAGGTGCAGGCGCTGGGCGATGAAGGCGCCGATGAACGAGCCGATCACGCCGATCAGCAGCTTGATGAACAGGCTGTGGCGACGGGCCAGGGCCAGATCCGCGATCCAGCCGGCCAGGATGCCGATCACCACGGCGCTGAACACGCCCACGCCGCTCATTGCACTTCCCCCTGGAACGCGCTGCGCCCCCGCAGCGGTCGCACCATGCCACGGGCGTCAGTCCGCGTCATGGCTTCCCTTAAGCGCGGGCCGGGCATGGACAGCGGCGCCGTGGCGGGGGTAGGGGTCTAGCCGCCCCATTTAGGCCCAGAACAGGCGTTTTTTCGGCTTCATGACTTCCTTCCTGCGTTCCGACCGTTCCGCACCCGTCGCCATCTGGCTGTTCGTCGTGGCGGTGCTGGTCTTCGGCATGGTCGTCGTCGGCGGCGCGACGCGCCTGACCGACTCGGGACTGTCGATCACCCAGTGGAAGCCGATCATGGGCGCGCTGCCGCCGATGTCGGACGACGCCTGGCGGGCCAATTTCGAGCTCTACAAGCAGATCCCCCAGTATCACCTGGTGAACCCCGACATGACCCTGGAGGCCTACAAGGGCATCTTCTGGTGGGAGTGGGCGCACCGGCTGCTGGGGCGCGTGGTCGGCATCGCCTTCGCCGTTCCGTTCGCCTTCTTCCTGGTGCGCCGCATGCTGCCGCGCCGCCTGATCTGGCGGTGCGGGGCCATGCTGGCCCTGGGCGGCCTGCAGGGGCTGGTCGGCTGGTGGATGGTTTCCAGCGGCCTGTCCGAGCGGGTCTCGGTCGCGCCCGAGCGGCTGATGGTTCACTTGGGGTTGGCGCTGGCTCTCTTCGTGTTGCTGATCTGGACCGCGCTGGACGCCTGGAACGGCGCGCCGCGCGTCGAGGAGCGCAGCGACTGGCGCGGCTGGGCCTTGGCTTTCCTGGGCGCGGTGTTCTTCCAGAGCCTGCTGGGCGCGCTGGTGGCCGGCAACGACGCCGGCCTCGTCTATAACGACTGGCCGCTGATGAACGGCGCGCTGCTGCCCGACCAGTACGCCGGTCACGGCCTGTGGGGCACGCTGGCCCACAGCCAGGGCGCGGTGCAACTGCACCACCGCCTGATGGCCTACGCCGTCTTCGCCGCCGCGATCGTCATCGCGGCCGGAGCGGCGCGGGCCCGCCGCCTGCCGCATGAGGCCAAGATCACCGCCTACGTCCTGCTCGGGGTCGTGACGGTGCAGGCCGGGCTGGGCGTCTGGACGCTGATGGCCGCCGTGCCGCTGAGCCTGGGCGTCCTGCACCAGGCCGGCGCGGCCGTGCTGCTGGGCGCGGCCACCGCCTTCGCCTGGCGCGTCCGTCGGCCGTAACGGCGGTTTCCGCGATCCCGCTCGAAGAACTGTCACGAAACTCCAGCAGAGCACGCGCGACGTCCCTGCTGGAGACTGCCCCGTGATCCGCGCTTCCTCGTTCCTGGCCGGCGTCTGCGCCCTGGCCCTGCTGCCCGCCTTCGCTCACGCCGCCGACGCTTCGCCGGCCCAGGCGGCCGATCCGTACTACAAGGCCGGCCAGGCGGCGCTGGCCAAGGCCATGGCGGTGACCCCCAACACCGGCCGCGCCAAGAACGTCATCCTGTTCCTCGGCGATGGCATGGGCATCTCCACCGCCGTGGCGGGTCGCATCTGGCAGGGCCAGCAGCGTGGCGTGGACGGCGAGTCCAATGCCCTGTCGTTCGAGAAGCTGCCCTTCACCGCGCTCTCCAAGACCTACAGCCACGACACCCAGGTCACCGACAGCGCCGCCGGCATCACCGCCATCACCACCGGCGTGAAGACCCGCAACAAGGTCATCGGCCTGACCGGCGAGGCCAAGCCCGAGAGCTGCGCCAGCGAAGCCGCCACCAGCGTGGCGACCATCGCCGAGATCGCCAAGGCCCACGGCCTGTCGGCCGGCGCGGTCACCAACACCCGCATCACCCACGCCACGCCCGCCGGGACCTTCGCCCATACCGCCTATCGCGACTGGGAAGGCGACGGCGACATGCCGGCCGAGGCCCTGTCCGGCGGCTGCAAGGACATCGCCCGCCAATTGGTCGAGGCCCCGGCGGGGGTTCGCCTCGATGTCGCGCTGGGCGGCGGTCGCTCGCGGTTCCTGCCCGAGGCCAAGGGCGGCAAGCGCGCCGACGGCCGCGACCTGACAGCCGAATGGACCAAGGCCAAGGGAGCGGCCTATGTCTCGACCGCCGATCAGCTGAAGGCCATCGATCCGGCCAAGACGGGCCCGGTGCTCGGTCTCTTCGCCGGCGAGCACCTGCCCTACGAGGTCGAGCGCGCCCAGAGCGGGCAGGGCGTGCCCTCGCTGTCCGACATGGCCACCAAGGCCGTCGACATCCTGTCGAAGAACCCCAAGGGCTACTTCCTGCTGGTCGAGGGCGGCAAGATCGACATGGGCAGCCACCTCAACAACGCCAGGCGCACCCTGACCGAGACGGCGGCGTTCTCCGACGCTGTCCAGGCCGTGCTCGACAAGGTCGACCTGAAGGACACCCTGGTCATCGTCACCGCCGACCACAGCCACGGCCTGGTGATCTCGGGCTATGCCGCGCGCAACGCTCCGATCCTCGGCCTGGCCGGCAACGAGGGCGAGCCGGTCGTGGCCGGCGACGGCAAGGCCTATACGGTGCTGAGCTTCGCCACCGGTCCCGGCGGCGTCGAAGGGAACAACCTGCGCGCCGACCCGGCCAAGGAAGACCTCGACGAGGTCGACTACCACCAGCAGGCCGTGGCCCACCTGCCCAGCGCCGCCCACGCCGGCGAGGACGTCGGGGTCTATGCCGACGGTCCGGGCGCCTACCTCGTCCGCGGCGTGGTCGAGGAGAGCTACATCTTCCAGGTCATGCGTCACGCCTTCGGCTTCGACGCCGCCAGGTAGGCGAAGGGACAGCCTCATCCAGGGAAAAGGGCGGGCGGCCTCGGACGCTCGCCTTTTTCTTGCTCGGGCGTGGAAAGTGAATGAGTGCGGTATTTGAATACCGCATCGCTCAAACCCTTGCGCTGCAAGGCTTTCCGAACTTTATGCATGCGCAATGTTGACAGGCGGCCAACCCTTAGGTATCAGCCGCCCCTCACGCGGACGGAACCACTTCCTCGGCTCCCGACGCACAAGAATTACGGATCAATCCCATGCAAAAGACCACGGCTTCCCTGAAGCCCGCCGAGGTCGAGAAGAAGTGGATCGTGGTCGACGCCAAGGACGCCGTTGTCGGTCGTCTGGCGACGTTCATCGCCATGCGTCTTCGCGGCAAGCACCGTCCCGACTACACCCCGCACGTCGACTGCGGCGACTTCGTCGTCGTGATCAACGCCGACAAGGTGAAGTTCACCGGCAAGAAGCTGGACGACAAGGTTTACTACCGTCACACCGGTCACCCGGGCGGCATCAAGGAAACCACCCCGCGCAAGGTGCTGGGCGGTCAATTCCCCGAGCGCGTCCTGAACAAGGCCGTCGAGCGTATGCTGCCCAAGGAGAGCCCGCTGGCTCGCAAGCAGCTGACGCACCTGCTGGTCTACGCCGGCGCTGAGCACCCGCACCAAGCGCAAAGCCCGGAAGTCATCGACTTCGCGGCGCGCAACGTCAAGAACACCCGGAGCGTCTAAGCCATGTCCGAAGCTCAAGGTTTTGACGCGCTGGCCAGCCTGTCCAGCAACCCGCAAGCGGCCGCTCCGGCCGAGCCGAAGATCGACGCCCAAGGCCGCTCGTACGCGACCGGCAAGCGTAAGAACGCCATCGCGCGCGTCTGGATCAAGCCGGGCACCGGCAAGATCACGGTCAACGGCCGCGACCAGGAAGTCTATTTCGCTCGCCCCGTGCTGCGCATGATGATCGCCCAGCCGCTGCAAGTGACCGAGCGTCTCGGCCAGTTCGACGTCGACGTCACCGTCGAAGGTTCGGGCCTGTCGGGTCAAGCCGGCGCCATCCGTCACGGCCTGTCCAAGGCCCTGACCTACTACGAACCGGCTCTGCGCCCGGTCCTGAAGCCGCACGGCTTCCTGACCCGCGACAGCCGCGTCGTCGAGCGTAAGAAGTACGGCAAGGCCAAGGCCCGCCGCAGCTTCCAGTTCTCGAAGCGCTAAGCGCGTCGTCGCACGCGTTTTGGAAGAGGGCGCTTCGGTCATCCGAAGCGCCCTTTTTCTTGTGAATTCCGATCGGGCCGGACAGCGCCCGAATGCATGCGCCGGTCACATGGCGCTGCAAGACTGGGCCCGACGCGAAGCGGCCCAGGCCGAGGAGTTGGCATCATGGCGAACACCCCCAAGGTCTTCATTGACGGCGAAGTCGGCACCACCGGCCTGCAGATCCGCGAGCGCCTGATCGGCCGCACCGATCTTCAGCTGATCTCGATCGATCCCGAGCGCCGCAAGGATCCGGTGGCTCGCGCGGAGATGCTGAACGCCGCCGACGCGGTGATCCTGTGCCTGCCCGACGACGCGGCCAAGGAGGCTGTCGGCCTGATCGAGAACCCGCTGGTCAAGGTCATCGACGCCTCCAGCGCCCATCGCACCAATGCCGAATGGACCTACGGCTTCCCCGAGCTGGACAAGGAACAGCGCAAGAAGATCGCGGCTTCGAAGCAGATCTCGAATCCGGGCTGCTACGCCACCGGCGCCATCGCCCTGACCCGTCCGCTGGTCTCGGCCGGCCTGCTGTCTTCGGACCTGCCGGTCTCGTTCAACGGCGTCTCGGGCTACACCGGCGGCGGCAAGGCGATGATCGCCGAGTTCGAGGACGAGAGCTCGCCGACCTACACCAAGGTCGCCTACCGCATCTACGGCCTGTCGCTGACCCACAAGCACGTGCCCGAGATCCAGAAGCACGGCGGCCTGCTGTCGCGCCCGATCTTCACCCCGGCCGTCGGCCGCTACGCGCAAGGCATGCTGGTCGAGCTGCCGCTGCACCTTGGCCTGCTCGAAGGCTCGTGCTCGCTGGGCGACCTCCATGCCGCGCTCGCCGCCCACTACAAGGGCGAGAGCTTCGTCGAGATCGCTTCGCTGGACGAGGCCAAGTCGTTGACGACGCTCGATCCCGAAGGGCTGAACGGCACCAACCGCCTGAAGCTGTTCGTGTTCGGCTCCGACACCAGCGGCCAGGCCCGACTGGTGGCCCTGCTCGACAACCTGGGCAAGGGCGCCTCGGGCGCGGCGGTGCAGAACCTCAACCTGGCGCTCGGCCTGGACGAGAAGGCTGGGCTCTGACGAGTTTTCCCTCTCCCTATGGGAGAGGGAGCTTCACGCTCGCCAGCGGTAGTGCCCGACCGGCTTGTGCAGCTTGAAGATCCATAGCGCCTCCTCGCGGGCGCCGGCGCCGATGTTGTGCACCACGCGCACCTTGTCGGGCCCCTGCACGACCACGCCGATGTGCGGGCGGCCGTTGCCGAACAGCCGCCAAGTCAGCACGTCGCCGGGCAGGGGATCGGAAAAGCCGTCGCCCGAGCGAGCGTCCTGGCTGGCGCGCAGCTTCGCGCCCTGGCGATCCAGATAGGTCTCCAGGTTCAGCACGCGACGATGGTCGATGTTGGCGTCGGCGCTCTTCTGGCCCCAGGCGCGCCTGGCGGGATAGGCCGAGAAGGCGCGGACCATGTCGGCGTGCACGCGCTCCTGCAGGTCGATGTTCCAGGCGTCGCGGGCGGCCCGCACCAGCACGTCGGCGCAGACGCCGGTCGAGCGCAGCACGTCGCCCCGAGGATAACCGATCGCGCGATAGCTGGGATCGTAGTCCAGGGTCACGCCGATCTGGGTGCGCGCCGCCTGGGCCAGTTTCAGGCCGTCTCCACGCGCGGCCGCGCCCAGCCAGGGGGCGGCGGCCAGCAGGCCCAGCGCGGTGCGACGAGAAAGGTCGAGCATGGCGACAAGCTCCGCCGTGATCGGGGCGAGTTTTGGGCGAACGTCGGTCTTGCTGACGTCAAATTTCATCCAGAAGGCGAGGTCCGGGTCCCTGGACGGCCAGCGAGTCGTCGGGGTTGCGCAGTGGGCAGGCCGTCAGCGACAGGCAGCCGCAGCCTATGCAGTCGTCGAGCTGGTCGCGCAGCTGGGTCAGGCGGTGGATGCGGGCGTCCAGGTCGTCGCGCCAGGTCGCCGACAGGTCGCGCCAGTTCTGCTGGCTGGGCGCGCGATCGTCGGGCAGGGCGGCCAGCGCCTGCTTGATCTCGTTCAGCGGCATGCCGGTGCGCTGGGCGACCTTGATCACCGCCACCCGTCGCAGCATGCCGCGTGGATAGCGCCGCTGGTTGCCCTCGGTGCGCAGGCTGCGGATCAGGCCCTTGGCCTCATAGAAGTGCAGGGCCGACACCGCCACGCCCGCGCGCTTGGCCAGTTCGCCGACGCTGAGCGTCTGAAAGGCGGAGGGGCAGTCGGACATGGCGCTTGACCTCAAGTTTGCTTGAGGTTTTACAGGAGAGGCTCCGCAACCGGCAACGCCTTCCTGGAGCCTCCCCATGACCTTCGCCGCCGCCACGACCGCCGTCGCAGCCGCCGCTGTCGCCAGCCCCGTCGAGCCCAGGGCGGCGCGCCCCGAGCCGGTGGTCAATATCAGCGTCATCCGTCCGAAGACCGGTCAGTTCGAGGCCTTCCTCGAGCTGCAACTGGCCCAGCACCTGCGCTTGCGCGGCCAGGTGAAGGGCCTGCGCGGCGCCCGCCTGTTTCGCTCGGAGCAGGGGCTGGTGCTGATCTCGGTGTTCGACACACAGGCGGACGCTGACCTCTTCCGCGAGGATCCGCGCTTCACCGAGCACATGGCCCGGGTGCGCCCGCTGATCGAGACGTCCGAGGCGGGCGTGTTCGCCGAGGCCTATGCGGTGGGGATGGTGTGAGAAACCTCCCCCAGAGGGGGAGGTTCTCTAAGCCGCTTCCGCGTTCGAACGCACCCGCACGAAGCTGCCCGGCGCGTCCTCGAAGGCCTTCAGCGGGCCCTTGGAGGGATCGCGGGCCGGAACCAGCTTACCGGACTTGGCCTTCAGCCATTCCGCCCAGTGCGGCCACCACGACCCCGGATGCTCCACCGCGCCGGCGATCCAGCCGTCGACCGAGCCGGGCAGGTGCTCGTTGGTCCAGTGCTGGTACTTCCTGGCGTCGGGGTGGTTGATCACGCCCGCGATATGGCCCGAGCCGGCCATGGTGAAGGTCACCGGCCCACCGAAGGCTCGCGCGCCGCGATAGACGCTGCGGTAGGGGGCGATGTGGTCGTCCTTCGACGACTGCACATAGATCGGCGTCTTGACCTTCGACAGGTCCAGGACCTCGCCGCCCAGGGTCAGGCGGCCATGGGTCAGGTTGTTGTCCTTGTAGAAGTTGCGCAGGTAGAACAGGTGCAGCGATTTCGGCATCCGCGTCTGGTCGGCGTTCCAGAATAGCAGGTCGAACGGGCGCGGCTCCTTGCCCATCAGGTAGTTGTTGATGAAGAACGACCAGATCAGGTCGTTGCCGCGCAGGGCGTTGAAGGTGTCGGCCATCGACTGGCTGGGCAGGAAGCCGCCCTGCTGGTCCATCCGCGCCTCGATCTCCTTCAGCCAGGCCTCGTCGGTGAACAGCAAGAGGTCGCCGGCCTCGGCGAAGTCCTGCTGGGCGGCGAAGAAGGTGGCCGAGTTGATGCGCTTGTCGCCCTTGGCGGCCATGTGGGCCAGGGCGCACGACAAGAGGGTGCCGCCGATGCAGTAGCCGACGGTGTTGACCCTGTCGACGCCGCACTGGGTCATGACCTGCTGGCTGGCGTCGTAGATGCCTTCGAGCATGTAGTCCTCGAAGGTCTTGGCGGCCAGGCGGGTGTCCGGGTTGACCCACGAGGCGACGAACACCGTGAAGCCCTGGCCGGTCAGCCAGCGGATCATCGAGTTCTCGGGCCGCAGATCCAGGATGTAGAACTTGTTGATCCAGGGCGGGAAGATCAGCAGGGGGATTTCGTGCTGTTGTTCGGTGGCCGGATCGAACTGGATCAGCTGCAGGATGTCGTTCTGGTAGACCACCTTGCCGGGGGCGGTGGCGACGTTCTCGCCGACCTTGAACTTGGCCAGGTCCGTCTGGCTGATGGCCAGCTGGCCGCCGCCGCGTTCCAGGTCGGCGGCGAAATTCTCCATGCCGCGCTTCAGGCTCTCGCCGTTGGTGTGCATCACCTCGCGCAGGGCGGCGGGGTTGGAGATCAGGAAATTCGACGGCGAGAAGGCGTCGGTCAGCATCTTGGTGAAGAACTCGACGCGGCGCTTGGACTGCGGGTCGACGTTCTCGGCCTGGGCGACCAGGCCGTTCAGCCAGTTCGACGTCAGCAGGTAGGACTGCTTCATCATGTCGAACACGGGGTTGGACGACCAGTCGGGGTCGGAAAAGCGCTTGTCGCCGTGGGCCGGGGCGACCACCGGTTTGGCCTCTTCGCCGACGGCGCGGCGGGCGGCCGACTGCCAAAGCTCCATGTAGCCGCTGAAGAGGTCGGCCTGGGCGCGCAGCAGCCGGTCCGGCTGCGACGCAAGGCTGCCGATCACCTCGTTGAGGGCGGGCCCCACATGGAACGGGTCGGGCGACAGGGCCGCGGGCCGGTCGGCCTGGCGCAGGGCGGCCTCGGCGATCGCGCCCTGCGCGGTGACCGCCGCGCGGGCGAGGTTGGCCGACAGGGCCTCCATCATTCGCCGCTGCTCCTCGGTCAGCAGCGCGGTGAAATCGGGGGCGCCGGAGGCGGCGGCCGATTCGGGCTTGGGATCGGGCTCAGAGGGCGGAGGAGGGGGCTTTGGCGTCATGGCGGCCGTCTTGCGCGATGCGGAAGGCTTGCGGGGCTTCGCCGCAGTCTTGACGCTCTTGCCCGCGTCCTTGCCGTCGCCCTTGGCCATGCGCGTTCCTTCCGCCTGAATGTCGCTTATCGACCGCCGATTCTCGTTCGGCGCCTTCCGCTCGCCGCGATCATCGCATAAGACCTGAGACAAGATGAACGGCCAAACCGGTAAAATCGTACGTTTCGGCGCCTCGCTCGCGGTCCTCTCGGCCGTGCTGTCGGCCTGCGCCTCGTCGCCGTTCACGCCGCCGCCGGTCGACGCCACTTCGCCGGTGGCCGCCGGCGCCGAAGCGGCCGCCAAGGAGCGGGGCAAGATCCCGAGCCTGGCCAGCATTCCGGCCGTGCCGACCGACATTCCCAAGCCGGGCGAATACAAGGCCCAGGTCCAGGCCGAGCAGGCCGCCGCCGCTCAGCTCCGTCGCGACACCGCGCCGGAAACCTTCGCCCTGACCGACACCCAAGGCTTCGCCGCCCGCGCCCAGCGCGCCGGCCGCGTTCCGCCGTCGGAAATCCCCACCGTCGCCGATCGCGCCGAGACCGAAGCCTTCGCCAAGGCTGCTCGTGGCCGAGCTACCCCGCCTCCGTCCAAGCCCCAATAGGGCGACGGAGGCATAATTTTCCTTGAACTGGCTTGGCTAGGCCCCGCTTGGGGTCTATCCATGCCCGACTTTTCGCTCCTGCAGCGCCAGAGGGCGCACGAGCCATCATGACCGCCGACTTTCACCGTATCCGCCGCCTGCCGCCTTACGTCTTCGAAGAGGTCAACCGCATCAAGGCTCGCCTGCGCGGCCAGGGCGTCGACATCATCGACTTCGGCATGGGCAATCCGGACATGCCCACGCCCAAGCACATCGTCGACAAGCTGATCGAGACCTCGCGCGACCCGCGCGCCGGCCGCTATTCGGCCTCGAAGGGCATCCCCGGCCTGCGCAAGGCCATGGCTGGCTACTACGACCGCCGCTTCGGCGTGAAGCTGAACCCCGATACCGAGGTGATCTCGACCCTCGGCTCGAAGGAGGGCTTCGCCAACCTTGCCCAGGCCCTGACGGCCCCCGGCGACGTCATCATCTGTCCGAACCCGGCCTATCCGATCCACGCCTTCGGCTTCATCATGGCCGGCGGCGTCATTCGCCACGTGCCGGCGCTGAGCCCCGAGCAGTACCTCAGCAATATCAGCCGCGCGGTGAAGCACTCGGTGCCGCCGCCGTCCGTGCTGATCCTGTCCTATCCGTCGAACCCGACGGCCCAGACCGTCGACCTCGACTTCTACAAGGACGCCGTGGCGCTGGCCAAGAAGCACGACCTGCTGGTCATCAGCGACGTGGCCTACGGCGAGATCTATTTCGAGGATAACCCGCCGCCGTCGATCCTGCAGGTCGACGGCGCCAAGGACATCGCCGTCGAGGTCAACTCGCTGTCGAAGACCTACGCCATGGCCGGCTGGCGCGTGGGCATGGTGGTCGGCAACGCCCGTATCTGCGCCGCCCTGGCCCGCGTGAAGTCCTATCTCGACTACGGCGCATACACGCCGGTGCAGGTGGCCGCCGCCGCCGCGCTGAACGGTCCGCAGGATTGCGTCGAGGAGATCCGCGGCATCTACAAGGGCCGCCGCGACACCCTGGTCTCGTCGATGAAGCGCGCCGGCTGGGACATCCCCAACCCGCCCGCCTCGATGTTCGCCTGGGCGAAGATCCCGCCGCAGTTCGAGGCGGCCGGCTCGATGCTGTTCTCGCGCCTGCTGATCGAGGAGGCCGGCGTCGCCGTCGCTCCGGGCATCGGTTTCGGCGAATACGGCGAGGGCTATGTCCGCATCGGCCTCGTCGAGAACGAGCACCGCATCAAGCAGGCCGCGCGCAACGTGAAGAAGTTCATCGCCAACGCCGACCAGATCCTCGCCAAGGCCCACAACAGCCTCGAACAGGCCTGACCCGACCACGACGACTTCGCCCTGGCCCCGCCCAGGGCGCGGGTCTCCACCGCACGCCGCCACACTGGCCCTCGTCCCCAGGTTCGCCGAAGGAGAGGGCGGTCCCGCAAGGGGCCACCGGACCACGAGGAACCGCACCATGACTCAGAAAACCTGGCGCGTCGGCGTCGCGGGCCTCGGCACCGTCGGCGGCGGTCTCCTGCAGTTCCTGGCCGACCGTCCCGACTTTGCCCCGGCTGGGGATCGCGCCGAGGTCGTCGCGGTGTCGGCCCGCTCCAAGTCGCGTCCGCGCACGGTCGACATCTCGGGCCTGGAATGGTTCGACGATCCGGTCGCCCTGGCCAGCTCGCCGAACGTCGACCTGTTCGTCGAACTGGTCGGCGGCAGCGACGGTCCGGCCAAGGCCGCGGTCGAGGCCGCCCTGAAGCTGGGCAAGCCAGTCGTCACCGCCAACAAGGCCCTGATCGCCGAGCACGGCGCCGAACTGGCCGCCCTGGCCGAGGCCAACGACGTGCCGCTGCTGTTCGAGGCCGCCGTCATGGGCGGCACGCCGGCGGTGAAGATGCTGCGCGAAGCCATGGTCGGCGACGACGTCGTCTCGGTGGCCGGCATTCTCAACGGCACCTGCAACTACATCCTCTCCGAAATGGAGAAGACCGGTCGCGACTTCGGCGACGTGCTGCGCGAGGCCCAGGCCCTGGGCTACGCCGAGGCCGATCCGACCATGGACGTCGGCGGCTTCGACGCCGGCCACAAGATCACCATCCTGGCCGCCCTGGCCTTCGGCTGCGCCCCCAACTACGAGGCCGCGGAGATCGAGGGCATCAGCGAGGTCGAGCTGCTCGACATCAAGCTGGCCAAGGACCTGGGCTACCGCATCAAGCTGATCGCGGGGACCTCGAAGACCGAGGGCGGCGTGGCCGTGAAGGTCCATCCGACCCTGATCCCGCTGGAGCATCCGCTGGCCCAGGCGGGCGGCGCCCTGAACGCGCTGTTCATCGAGGGTACGCGCATCGGCCGCATCTTCATCCAGGGGCCGGGCGCCGGCGCCGGCCCGACGGCCGCCGCCGTCGCCGCCGATATCGCCGACGTGATGACCAGGGCCGCGCGGCCGGTGTTCCAGGCTCCGGCCGGCGCGCTGAAACCGTTCGTCGCCGTCGATCCGGCCAAGTCGGTGGGCAAGGCCTATTTGCGGATCATGGTCCGCGACGTGCCCGGCGCCATCGCCGCGATCTCCGAAACCCTGGCCGAGTGCGGCGTCTCGATTGACGCCTTCCTGCAAAAGCCTGTCGAAGGGGCGGGCGGCGTGCCGATCGTGCTCGTCACCCATGCGACTCCGGAATCCAAGCTGCTCGACGCGATTAGCCGCATCGAAAAGCTGCAGGCCGTGCTAGAGCGTCCCCGTCTTCTGCGCGTCGCGCGCAACTAGAGATCGCGAGCAACAAGCGGTCCAGGTGTGGAAGACATTGGGAAATTAGCCTCGCCACGGGCTGGGAGACACTGATGAGTTCTAACACCCTGGACCGTTCTCTGGTCCTGGATGCGGTCCGCGTGACCGAAGCCGCCGCCATCGCGTCGTGGACCATGGTCGGCCGGGGTGACGAGATGGCCGCCGACCAGGCCGCCGTCGACGCCATGCGCAACGCGCTCAACGAGCTTTCCATCGACGGCGAGATCGTCATCGGCGAGGGCGAACGCGACGAGGCGCCGATGCTCTATATCGGCGAGAAGGTGGGGCGTGGCGGCCCGACCGTCGACATCGCGCTCGATCCGCTGGAAGGCACGACCCTGACGGCCAAGGCCATGCCCAACGCGCTGGCCGTGATGGCCTGGGCGCCCAAGGGCACGCTGCTGAACGCCCCCGACACCTACATGGACAAGATCGCCTGCGGGCCGGGCTATCCGGCCGGCGTGATCGACCTGGACAAGTCGCCTGCCGACAACGTCAAGGCCCTGGCCGCCGCCAAGGGCGTCGAGCCTTCGCAGATCACCGTCTGCGTGCTGGACCGCCCGCGTCACGCCGAGATCATTGCTTCGGTCCGTTCGGCCGGGGCTCGGGTCAACCTGATCACCGACGGGGACGTGGCCGGCGTCATCAACACCGCCGACCCCTCGACGGGCATCGATCTCTATCTCGGGTCCGGCGGCGCCCCCGAGGGCGTGCTGGCCTGCGCGGCGCTCAAGTGCGTCGGCGGCCAGTTCCAGGGCCGTCTGATCTTCCGCAACGCCGACGAGCGCGCCCGCGCCGCGCGCTGGGGCGTCACCGAGTTCGACAAGAAGTACGACCTGCACGAGATCGTTCGGGCCGACGCGATCTTCGCCGCCACCGGCGTCACCTCCGGCGCCCTGCTGGACGGGGTGGGCTTCAAGGACGGCTTCGTCCATACCCACAGCCTGGTGATGAATTCCTCGACCGGAGCCGTGCGCGAAGTGCGCATGAAGCGCCGGGCCTAGGTTTTGTGGAGCCGACGGTCTCCGTCGGCCCGCTCCCGCACGTAATATTGTCGTACTAGTCTGCGAGTCGCTCGCGCCGCGGCGACTGATCGCCGCCCCGTATAGTCCGAGGCCCTTTCCATGACCGCCCTGATCGATCTCGCCAGCCATCTCGCCGGCGATCCCTCCAGCCCCGCGGTCAAGACCGTTGTCACCGAGATCGCCGCCGCCTGCGCCCGCATCAGCCGCGTGGTGGCCGGCGGGGCTATCCTGGGCAATCTCGGCGCGGCCGGGATCACCAACGTCCAGGACGAGGAGCAGAAGAAGCTCGACATCCTGACCAACGACCTGCTGAGCGACGCCCTGAAGGCCTGCGATCCGGTCGCCGGCATCGCCTCCGAAGAGCTCGAGCACGTCGAGACCACCGGCCGCCAGGGCGGCTACCTGGTCACCTTCGATCCGCTCGACGGCTCCAGCAACATCGACGTCAACGTCTCGGTCGGCACCATCTTCTCGATCCTGCCGGCGCCGGAAGGCCGCGAGCCGACCGAAGCCGACTTCCTGCAGCCCGGCCGCCATCAGGTCGGCGCCGGCTACGCCGTCTACGGTCCGCAGACCATGCTGGTCCTGACCCTGACCTCGGGCGTGGTGGGCTTTACCCTGTCTGCCGACGATCGCTGGCTGCTGACCCACGCCGCGTCGACCATTCCGGCCGACACCGCCGAGTTCGCCATCAACATGTCGAACCAGCGCCACTGGGCCCCGCCGATCCGTCGCTATGTCGACGGCTGCCTCGCCGGCAAGGAAGGCCCTAGGGCTAAGAACTTCAACATGCGCTGGGTGGCCTCGATGGTCGCCGACGTGCACCGCATCCTGATGCGCGGGGGCATCTTCATGTACCCGTGGGACGCCCGCGAGCCGGGCAAGCCGGGCAAGCTGCGCCTGATGTACGAGGCCAATCCCATGGCCCTGATCGTCGAGCGCGCCGGCGGCAAGGCCACCGACGGCGTCACCCCGATCCTCGACCTGGCGCCCAGCAAGCTGCACCAGCGCGTGCCGGTGGTGCTGGGTTCGGCCAACGAAGTGGATCAGGTCGCCAGGGAAACGGCGGCCGGATGATGGTTCGCGCCCTCTCCGAAAGGGGAGGGCGCGCTCGTCAGCGGGCGAGGGCGGCTTTCGAGCGCAGGACCGTCGCGGTGGCCAGGATCGAGCCGATCAGCACCAGTTCGCCGGCGTTGCCCAGCCAGAACACGCCGCTGCCGGCGCTGCCGAACATCGCCAGGGCGCCCAGGCAAAGCCACGGGACGCCCGCTCGCCGCCACAGCAGGACGCCGACGCCGATCAGCACCAGCACCGTCACGATCGACGGGATGGGCGGGCTGGCGGCCGCGTGGGCGTAGCGCAGCGTGCCGCCGTACTCCTTGAGCACCAGGTCCAGGTTGAAGATCTCGGTATAGGCGCCGAGCGCCACGAGCAGGGCGGTCAGAACCCATACCCAGGCGCGCAGGCGCAGCCTGGCGATCCAGAACACGATCGGGATCAGCAGCGGCGTCAGCAGGCCGTGCGCGACGTAGCGCGGCACCGACAGGCCGACGAGCAGGTCGCCCGCGCCGACCAGGGCTCCGGCGGCGATGATGGCGTTGTCCCAACACAGGGCCAGGATGATGATGGTCAGCGGCCAGATGCGGAGCGAGGCCGCATACGCACTGGCGGCCAGCATGCCGGCGGCCATCAGCCAGAACACAAGGGTCATAACGCGGGCGCTCCGTCCGATTCGCTGTCTCTATTCATGGTCGAAGGTAGAGCGGGCGTGATTATCGGCGTCTCCGGCGCGCGAAGTCGTCGCCACACGATCAGGGGCCACACGATCAGGGGCCATACGATCAAGCGGGCGTCCGATTTCGCCGCACCGGCGTGTCATGGATCGAATCCCGTAAAGCGGATAGGGTCGACCAATGCCCCAAGATGCTGATTTCAGGCTGGTCTAGCCCATGGCCGCCGACGGTCACGCCGTACCCGCCGCCGCCGAGGCCTTTCTGGGCGTCGAGCGCTCCCTGTCTGGCCGCGCCTGGCGCGAGCGCCCCGCCGACGCCGCCGTCGCCCGCGACATCGCCAGGCTGCACGGCCTTTCCGAGCCCTTGGCCCGCGCCTTGGCCGCGCGGGGGGTCGGGCTGGACGGCGCCCGTGACTACTTGCAGCCGACCCTGAAGTCGCTGTTCCCCGACCCGTCCAGCTTCACCGACATGGACCGGGCCGCCGAAATCCTGATCGACGCCCTGGAGCAGGGGCGGCCGACCATGGTGTTCGCCGACTATGACGTCGACGGCGCCACCAGCGCCGCCCAGTTGGTGCGCTGGTTCCGGCACATGGGCGTCGAGCTGCCGATCTATATTCCCGATCGCCTGAAGGAGGGCTACGGGCCCAGCCCCGCGGCCTTCAAGACCATCCGCGAGACAGGCGCCGAACTGGTCGTCACCCTCGACTGCGGCGCGGCCGCCTACGACGCCATCGCCAGCGCCGCCACGATCGGCCTGGAGGTCGTGGTCATCGACCACCACCTGATGCGCGAGGACCCTCCGGCCGCGGCCGCCGTGGTCAATCCCAACCGTCCCGGCTGCCAGAGCGGGCAGGGCGTCCTGGCGGCCGCCGGCGTCACCTTCATCCTGCTGGTCGCCCTCAATCGCGAGGCCCGCAAGCGCGGCCTGTTCGGCGAGGGGCGGCCCGAGCCCGACCTGCGCCAGTGGCTGGACCTGACGGCCCTGGGCGAGGTCTGCGACGTCACCCAGCTGGTCGGCTTCAACCGGTCGCTGACGGCCACGGGCCTGCGGGTGATGTCCAACTGGGCCAATCCGGGCCTGAAGGCGCTTCTGGAGGTGGCCAAGGGGCAGGGGGCGGCCAGCGTCTTCCACGCCGGCTTCATCCTGGGGCCGCGAATCAACGCGGGCGGCCGCATCGGTCGCTCAGACCTCGGCGCGCGCCTGCTCTCCACCGATGATCCGATCGAGGCCCGGGCGCTGGCCGAGGAGCTCGACGAGCTCAACACCGAACGCAAGGCCGTCGAGGCCGCCGTGGTCGAGGAGGCCGTGGCGATTCTCGAGCGCAGCAGCAACTTCAACCCCGACGCTCCGGTCATCGTGGTGGCCGGCGAGGACTGGCATCCGGGCGTCGTCGGTATCGTCGCCAGCCGCCTGCGCGAGCGCTATCGCAAGCCGACCCTGGTCATCGGCATCGACCGCGCGGCGGGAATCGCCAAGGGCTCGGGCCGGTCGCAGCCGGGCGTGAATCTCGGCCGGGCCGTGCAGGCCGCCTTCGAGGCCGGGATCCTGATGGCCGGCGGCGGGCACGCCATGGCCGCGGGCCTGACCGTGCGGCCCGATTCGATTCCCGAGCTGCGCGCCTTCCTGGAAGAAGCCCTGGCCGGCGAGATGGAGGCCGTGGGGGCCGAGTCGGTCGAGATCGACGCCCTCGTGCAGCCGCGCGCCGCCAATCGCGGTCTCTGGACCGAATTCCAGCAGATGGCTCCGTTCGGCCCCGGCAATGTGGAGCCGACCTTCGCCCTGGCTGGCGTGCGCCCCGAGCGGGTCATGGCGCTGCGCGGCGGTCACGTGCGAGTCGACCTCGTCGGACCGACTGGCGACCGCATCAAGGCCGTGTCCTGGCGTTCGGCCGAGACGGATCTGGGCCGTCGGCTGCTGGCGGGCGGCGGCGCTCTGCACGTCGTTGGCCGCCTGAAACCCGATGATTACATGGGCCGGGAAGGGGTCCAGCTCGAGATCGAGGACGCCGCAGATCCCCGCATGTGGACGGAATAAAAAAATCGCATCTGACCGCTTGCGCTCTCCGGGGAGCCTTTGTATATCCCCGGCTCCTCGCGGCGACGCGGTCCCTTCGTCTATCGGTTAGGACGCCAGATTTTCAATCTGGAGAGAGGGGTTCGACTCCCCTAGGGACTGCCAGTCGCGAGGCGTCTACTTTGAACTACTGCGGATTACCTTGCTTCTGTGAAGCTTAGTGGTCCCTTCGTCTATCGGTTAGGACGCCAGATTTTCAATCTGGAGAGAGGGGTTCGACTCCCCTAGGGACTGCCAACCGCAGAGTTCAGAGTTTCCCATACGACACAGAAGGCGCGACTAAACGTCGCGCCTTTCGTATTGCGCGCTCTCCACATCATTTGGCCATTGACGGCCATCCCTCCCCGAGAACAGTGTTATTCTTGTGGCGCTCGCTCCTTTGGGCTGTTTGGGCGAGCCAGAGGGGCGGAATGTCTGGTTACGACTTGGATGCATCGGGCGTGCACGAAGACCTCGTGCGTATCAGCGGCCGTGTGAAATGGTTCGACGTCGGCAAGGGCTACGGCTTCATTGTCCCTGACGATCCGGGCCAGACAGGCCTGAAGGACGTCCTGCTTCACGTTACCTCCCTGCGCAATTGCGGCCGCGAGTCGGCCCTCGAGGGTTCGGTCATCGTCTGCGACGTGGTCAAGCGGCCCAAGGGCTGGCAGGTCAGCGAGGTCGTCGATCTCGACGAGACCTCGGCGCCGTCGCCGCTGGAGCGCCCGCGACGCACTTTCGACGAAGCCGCGCCCCGGCGCGAGGGGCCCCGCAGCTTCGGCGGCGCGTCCCGCCAGTCCCTGACGCCGGCCGGCCCGCCCGAGCGAGCCAAGGTCAAGTGGTTCAACCGCACCAAGGGCTACGGCTTCGTGGTCCGCGACGAGGCGCCGGGCGACATCTTCGTGCACATCGAAACCCTGCGCCGCGGCGGGCTGGAGGATCTCCAGCCGGGCGACGACGTCATGGTTCGCTTCGCGCAGGGTCCGAAGGGGCTGGTCGTGGCCGAGATCACGGCCGCCTGAGGCGGCTTTTACGACCGGAGAGGGGCAGGGTAGGGTCCTTGCTGGCTCCATGGTTCTGGCGAGGCGTTCTTGGCCCTTCTCGATGATCCGCGACGGCGCGACGTGGTGCGGCTTCTGGCGGGCGCCTTCCCGGCGCTCGGCGTCGCCGGTCCGGCCCTGGCGGCCGGTCCGCGGCTCGAGCCGCTGGAGCTCGTCACCGGCCGCGGCGTCGTCCGTTTCCAGGTCGAGATCGCCGCCACCGAGGCCGAGCAGCGCAAGGGGCTGATGTTCCGCAAGTCGCTGGCTCCGGACCGCGGCATGCTGTTCGTCTACAAGAGGCCGCAGCGGGCGGCCTTCTGGATGAAGAACACCCTGATCCCGCTAGACATCCTCTATATCGGCCCCGACGGGCGGATCCTGTCGATGGTCCGCAACGCCCGTCCGCTCGACGAGACGCCGCTGCCGTCGGGCGGTCCCGTGCTCGGCGTGCTGGAGATCGCCGGCGGCCGGGCGGGGCAGCTCGGCGTGCTTCCCGGCGATCGCGTAAGGCACAGGATTTTCCCCAAGGGCTGAGCCGTGTCGAAAATCCCGCCCGCGCAGGCTTGCGTTTCGACCCCAAAGCCGAGTAGGAGCAACCCCTTGCTGGTGTCCGGAGCGTAGCGCAGCCTGGTAGCGCATCTGTTTTGGGAGCAGAGGGTCGCAGGTTCAAATCCTGCCGCTCCGACCACCGGCAGAGCCTTTTGGAGAGGTCCATGCTCGCCCGCATCTATCGTCCCGCCAAGAACGCCATGCAGTCGGGCAAGGCCAAGACCAAGGACTGGGTGCTGGAGTTCGAACCGGCCTCGGCCCGCAAGCCCGACCCGCTGATGGGCTGGACCCAGTCGAGCGACATGAACGGCCAGGTCCGCCTGACCTTCGAAACCCGCGACGAAGCCATCGCCTACGCCCAGCGTCACGAGATCTCGTTCCAGCTGTTCGAGCCGAAGGTTCCCAAGCGCATCATCAAGGCCTACGCCGACAACTTCGCGACCAACCGCAAGCAGCCCTGGACCCACTAAGGGTCCGGAACGCTGGGCCGGCGAGCGCGCGCCCTTAGCTCAGTTGGATAGAGCATTCGCCTTCTAAGCGAACGGTCGCAGGTTCGAATCCTGCAGGGCGCGCCAAGCCTACCCCAAGGCTACGACGCGCTACGCCAGAGCCGCTCCCTTGCCCGCAAGACGTAGAGTGGCGCAGAAGTGGCGGTAAAGAGCCCGCGTTTTCAATTGGTGTGCGACAGGGAATGCATTTTCCAGGTCGCGTTCCCGTCTGTCGAAACCGCATCGACGCAGATGCCGGAAACTGGCCGATCAGGATGCTGCTTGCGCGGCTTTCGGAGCGGTTTCGGGATGCGGGTGATGTTGAAGTACATGTCGTCCTCCATCCAGGATGTCTGGCCAGGAACGCTTGGAGCTTCGGCCCGCGGCTGACGAGGCGGGCGCTTCTTCGGTCGCGAGAACGCCGAACCGCAGGCGAGAACGAGCGGCGCGTCGTCGTAAGTGTGGTTAGGCTTGGAGGGCGGCCCACCGGAACCGCAGGCTGGTCTCCCCGGCCAGCTTGGCCTCGGCGGTGAAGCGTCGTTCGACGATCAGGCCTTCTCCGGCCGCGTCCACGGTCACCACGGTGCTGCACCGGGTCCCGAAAACGCGGTCGCGGATGAAGATGGGAGAGCCGACGGGGTGTGGCGCGGTCGTCGTGGTCTCGTCGTCGGCAAGGGCGTCCAGCAGTCCGTCGGTTTGGGCGTCGGCCCGGCCGAGCCATTCGGCGAGCCGTTGCTTCAGACGTACCACCTTGGGCCAGGCGGTGTTCAAGGTCGCGTTGGACAGACCGTGGATTCCCGGCGCCAGCGGTCTTGTGTCCGGTTGTGGGAAGTTGGTCGTGAACGCGGCCCTTGTCCCGGCGATGGTGATCAGGTTGAACGGGTTGAAGCGGAGTGATGGCGGAGGCGAGCTGTGGTCCTCTCCGGTCAGGATATCGCGCAACAGGCCGCCGCGCGAAAGCGCGCCGGGATCGGCGGGCGCCTCGACGTGACGATTGGTGACGACGGCAAGGCGGCCGGTTTCTGAAAGTCCAAGCCAGGTCCCGCCGGACGCCAGATCACGCCCGGCCAGGACGTGATCGGCTTCGGACCAGCGGGCCAGCGGCGCGGCGAGGCGGTCGTGCCGCTCGTCGCGGTTGGCGACGAGCACCAGGCGCCAGCGGGGGTGGGCCTGCCAGGCCAGGGCCAGAACGCACATCGGGTCGGCCTCTAGCGGCCTGTCTTGCTGGCCCGGGACAGCTCGCGGCTGGCCACGACGAAGTCGGCCTGGAAGATCGGATCGGCCTTCAGGCGCGCGACCAGGGCCGCGCCGACGATGCGGCCGGCCTCGACGTCGCTGCGATAGTGGACGCCGCAGACCACCCGGCTCTCGCCATAGGCCAGGCCTCGGGCCAGGATTGCGTCGGCGCGGTCGGGCGCCATCTCGGCCAGCACCAGGGCCCAGGCCCAGCCGAGCGCGGCGTGGCCCGAGGGATAGGAGCCGCTGGCCGCCAGCCAGGATTCAGGCGTGATGCAGGTCGTGGCCGGTTCGCGCACGAACGGACGGGGACGGGTGAAGCCGCGCTTGGCGGGCGTCTGGATCGTCTCCAGGTCGCCCAGCATCCGGCCCAGAAGATATGCCAGAGCAGGGGTCCGGGCGGGCGAGAACGTGATCCCCAACGCTTCGTCGAAGATGCGGGGCGCGTCGGGCGTCTCGATCTCGTTGTCGGCGCGGGCCTGCGCCCAGCGCGGCGTGCCTTGGAGGCCCCGGGTGGCGCGATAGATGGCGATGTCGTCCTGCTCCCGCAGCGATCCGGCCTCGGGTGGCGGGGGAAGGAAGGCGGCGGCGTTCGGCGCGCCGTCCTTGGCAAGGTAGCCATGCGGATGGTCGCGGAAACCGGTCCAGAAGGCGGGGGGCGGGGCGGAAGCTGTGGCGCAGCCGGCGACGGCGAGGGTCAGCGCCATCGCCGCCAGGCAGCGGGCGTGGATGAGCATGGTCATGGAGGCTCTGGAGATCAGGCGGGCTGGGCGCCGGGGCGGCCGTCCTCGACGGTCCAACTGTTCAGGGTGTAGCGAGCGGCCTTCGGATCGCGGACGTCGCTGACGGCCTGGTAGCGGGCGGTCAGCAGGCGAGGGGTGACGTCGATCGACATGTAGCCGCGCACACGACTGTCGAAGAACTTGATGTGCGGATTGGCCGGCATGGCCGACATCAGGCCTTGGTAGGGCGGGCCGCCGGACGTTATCGAGGTGCCCACGAACTCGGTCGCCACCGTGGGCGAGGCCTCGTCCCGGCTGTCCAGCTTGACGTCGTTGGTCCAGAACGAATGGTAGTCGCCAGCCAGCACGATCGGATTGCGCGGCTTCAGCGTGTGCAGCGCCTTGGTCATGCGGTCACGGGCGGCGGGGAAGCCGTCCCAGGTGTCGGTCCAGTAGCGGGTCTCCTGCCCTGGCGTCTCGAAGCGCAGGCCGGCCATGACCAGGTCCTGGCCCAGGACGTTCCAGCGGGCGTCGGTGCGGGCCAGGCCGTCGTAGAGCCAGCGCTCCTGCTCGAAGCCGAGGAAAGTGCGCGACGAATCCAGGCGATCGGCGCACTGGGCGTCGGTGACGATCTGGCCCTTGGCGCCGCCCTCGTCGACGCAGGCGCCGCGCGAGCGATGCTGGCGGCCGTCCAGCATGAAGAACTCGGCCAGCCGACCATAGCGGATGCGCTTGTGGATGGGCATCTGCAACTGGCTGTCGAGGCTCGTGCGGCGGATGGGCATGGCCTCGTAGAAGGCCTGATAGCCAGCCGCGCGGCGGCGCAGGAAGTCGCGCGGATCGCCGCCTTTGTCCGGCCAGCCGCCGGAATAGTTGTTCAGCACCTCGTGATCGTCCCAGGTGACCAGGCACGGGGCGGCCGCATGCAGGCGCTGCAGGTTCGCGTCGGTGCGGTGCAGGGCGTAGCGGTTGCGATAGCCGGCCAGGGTGGTGGCTTCCTCGAACCCGTAGTGGCGCACGTTGCCCGCCGCGCGCTCGCCCGTGCGGCTGTATTCGTAGATGTAGTCGCCGAGGAACAGGGTCAGGTCAGGGGCTTCGTCGGCCATGTGGCCGTAGGCGCTGAAATAGCCGACCTCCCAGTTCGAGCAGGAGGCGACGGCCAGTCGTAGCCGGTCGACTTCGGCGTTCGGCGCCGGCGCCGTGCGGGCCAGGCCCACGGGGCTCTGCTGGCCGGCGGCCGTGAAGCGATACCAGTAGGGGCGGCCCGGGCGCAGCCCCTGGACTTCGACGTGCACGGCGTGGGCGCTGGCGGCGTCAGCCGTGATGCGACCCGTCGCGGCGATGAGCCTGAAGCCTTCGTCGGCGGCGACTTCCCACAGCACCTCTATGGGAGCGGAGATGCCGCCTTGGCCGTCGGCGGCGATAGGGTCGGCGGCCAGTCTGGTCCACAGGACGAAGCCGTCGGGCCAGGGATCGCCGCTGGCGACGCCCAGGGGGAACAGGTAGGCGCCGCCGGCGCGGGCCTGGCCAAAGCGCAGGACGGCCGGAGCGGCGACCAGGCCGCCGATGAGGGCGCGCCGGGTCATAGGTGAGGGCGGGAGGGGGTGTTGCATCGACGGCGTCCTGGCAGGCGAAACACGAGAGGGAGGCGGCGGGCCGGATACGCCGGCCCGCCGGCCCGCTTAGAAGTCCATCGACAGCCGCACGCCGACCGTGCGGCCCTGGTTGGGCGAACTGGTCGGGCGAGCGCCGCCGTTGAAGTTGTTGCGGGTCTCTTCGTACTTCGTGTCGAGGAGGTTCAGGGCCCACAGCGAGGCGCGCCAGTTGGCGTCCGACGGCCCCATGCTGAGATTGGCGTTGACCAGCCAGTAGCTGGGCAGAACCGAGGTCGAGGCCGCGTTGTAGATGTCGTCGCGGTAGTTGTAGTTCGTCTCGGCGCGGAATGCGTAGCCGGCCATCCGCCAGTCATAGGCGATCGAACCGCCGTAGTTGAGCTCCGGGAATTGCAGCGGCTCGCCCGAGCGGTCGTTGGAGATGATGACGTCCCAGGGGCCGTCGACCGGATTGGCGGCGTTGGTGGCCGCGGCGTCGATGGCGAAGTACTCCGTGTACTTGCCCTTCTTGTAGCCGAAGTTCTGGCTGATGGTCAGGCCTTCGAGCGGCATCCAGGTCAGTTCGATCTCGCCGCCGTAGATCTCGGACTTGGGCACGTTGGTGATCTTGCCGAGCTGGCCGGTTTCGCGGCTGTACTCCGTGCCCTGGATCTGCTGGTCCTCGTAGTCGTAGAAGAACACCGCGCCGTTGAAGCGCAGGGTCTTGTTGAACAGGTCCGACTTGATCCCGGTCTCGTAGGCGATGACGACTTCCGGCTTGAACGGCGTTTGAGACTGACCGTTGTAGGTGGTGAAGCCGCCCGATTTCACCCCGCGCGCCACGCTGGCGTAGAGCAGGGCGTTGTCGGCGAGATCGTACTCGAGGCCGAAGCGGCCGGTCCATTCCGACAGCGAGGTCTTGTAGGTCATCTCCGGCCCGACCGGCACGTTCAGGCGGCGCGTGCCGGTGGTCGTCAGGCTGCGGTCTTCGTTCTCGTAGCGCAGGCCGGCGATCAGGCTGAGGCGGTCGGTCAGGGCGAAGCTGTTGTGGGTGAAGACGCCCATGGCCTCGACCGACTGATCGTAGGGGGTGTTGATCAGGTTGCGATTGGCGCCACGGAACTCGGTATAGAAGCCGCCCTCGATGCTCTCGTCGGCATAGTGGGCGCCGACCATCCAGTCCAGTCGCCCAACCTTGTTGGACAGGCGTGCTTCCTGCGAGAAGGCCTTGATGTCGTTGTAGAAATAGACGTCAGATTCCGCCGCCGCCGTGCCGTCCCAGTCGTTGTATTCCGAGCGGCTGAAGGTCTGGTAGGCGGTGACGGTGTTCAGGGTGGCCCAGCCGAGATCGGCGCGGACGCGGGCGCTCAGGTCCAGGCCGTCGTTGTCGCGACCGGGCTTGGAGCCGAGTGCGCGGCCCGAGACCGCCGCCATGGCCTCGGAGAGTTTCCAGCCGGTGATCCGGCGGGCGGTGTCGGCGGGGTAGGTTACGCTGCCGTCGAACACGGTGTAGGGCGCGCGCAGACGGAAGCCCAGACCGTCGGACTTGTCGACCTGATAGGTTGCGGCCAGGTCGACGGTGACGTCCGGAGCGGCTTCCCAGGTCAGGCGGCCGCGCACGGCGGTCTTGTCGCGGTCGCCCAGTTCCTCGCCGGTGTCGCGGTTGTACTGCCAGGCGCCGCCCTGTTCGGTCACGGCGGCCAGTCGGCCCAGCAGGCCCGGGGCGATCTGGCCGGAGACATAGCCTTCGACCTTGTAGCGGTTGTAGGAGCCGTACTCGGCCGTGAAGCCCGCGCGTCGCTCGGCGGTCGGGGCGTTGGTGATGATGTTCACCGCGCCGCCGGTGGTGTTGCGACCGTAGAGTGTGCCTTGCGGGCCGCGCAGCACCTCCATGCGGGCGATGTCGAACATCGCGCCCTGGGTGGTGATCGTGTAGGGGTGTGCGACTTCATCGACGTAGATGCCGACGGTCGAGGCGTTGTTGCTGGAGTACTCGCGCGTGCCGATGCCGCGGATGCGGAAGCTGGGCTGGCCGCTGCCGAACTGGCTGTCGACCTCCATGTTGGGCACCAGGTTCTCGACGTCGTTGACGACGCTGACGCCCTTTTCGTTCAGGTCCTTGCCGCTGATGACGGTCAGGGCGGCGCCAACGTCCTGGCTGGATTGCTCGCGGCGCTGAGCGGTGACGACGATGTCGTCGATCACGGTGACCTCCGGCGCGGGTGCGGAGGTTTCGGCGGCGGCCGCCTGAGCGATGGCGAAGGCCAGTATGGCGCAGGAAGCGCCGGCGAAGAGACGTTGCATGGGTCGATCCATCGGGCCGGCGCGCGCGAGCCCCTCCCACGGGCGCCGACTGGGGTTCAAGACGGTCGTCGTCGAGCGGCGAGAGCGCGGATCGCAGGCGCCGTCTTGAGTCGGGGATCACTCTCGACGGTCGCTCGCTGCTGCTCGAAAAAACAACCACTCGACAACGTGAGTCCGTCTAAAGCCTCGTCACGATGGTTTTGTGACGGGAATAGCCCATATTTTCCGAGGCCTTCGGCAGAATTGCGTTCTCCGAAATAACGTTTGCTCGAATTACCGTGGACGTTGAGCGACAAGTCGCCTTGCACCTTCGACCATCTGGGCGGGGGTCGGTGCTTCGCCGAGCGCCGAGGCGATCAGCGCCTGCCCCTTGATCCACAACGCGAAGCGCGTGGCGGCGCGGCGGCTGAGGGTGAACTGCGGGGGCCAGACTTCGGCGCGGCCGACATAGGTGCCCCCGCCCTCGGGGCCCCTGAGGATCATGGCCAGGGCCTGGAGCTCCGGGTCGCGACGGGCCTCGAGGCAGATGTGGGCGATAAGGCGGGCGTAGCGGACGTAGAAGCCTTCGCCGGGCTTGGCGCTGGCGCGGGCGGTCGCCGCCATCAGCGCGCTCCAGCTGTCGAGGGTCGGCGAGGTCGTTGGGGTCGGGCGGCGATAGTCGAGCTGCTGGGGCATGTCGCGGAAAACGCAGCGCCAGATCGCGTCGATCTGGAAGCGGCGCATGTCGCTCCAGTGATAGGCGATCGTCGAGGTCGATACGCCCGCGGCCTGGCAGACGGAGCGATTGGTGACGGCCGGCAGGCCGCCGGCCAGGATCTGGTCGGCGGCGATGTCGAGCAGCTTGAGTCGGATCGCGCCGTTGGGGCCCTCGTCGCTCGGCGCTTCGGGAATCGTCATGCGGGCGACATAGGCCTCGGTGGTCGTGGCGGGGGCGTCCTCAAGCCCGAAGGCGCGGTCGATCAGCCCTCCAAGGCCCTCCGCGGCGATCGCCTCATAGTCCGCGCGATCGGCCAGGGCGCCAGCGTAGAACTGCTCGATGACCAGGTAGGTAGTCGCGACTTCGGCCATTGGGCGGAGCTTTGGGTCGCGAGCCAGAAAGCGCTCCCAGGCCGCCAGCCGCATCGCTTCCCAGGCGCGGAGCGTCGGAGCCATGTCCGGATCGCCGCCGACCACCAGTTCTTCCCAGATGCGCACGAAAGCCGCCGAGGGGAGGGCGCGGCGCCTGAGATAGCGGCCCAGAACGGCGAGCAAGGCGTCCCGGCTAGGCTCCAGCTCGCCCAGGTCTTCGAAGAACCGCTCGTGAAACGCCCTGTCCTGTTCAAGCCCGGCGGACGCGAGTGCGCTGACCAGGCCTGCCCGCGAACCGAACAGGTTGACGATGACGGTGGTGCTCTTGCCCAGGGCCTTGGCCAGGTCGCGCAGGGTGAGTCCCCTGAGCCCGGTTTGGGCGACGATGGAGGCGGCGGCGTCGAGCACGCGTTCGGCGTCGACGGCGCGGGGGGCGGCTGGAGTGAGGTGGGGCGCCATGTCGTTCTCTTGAGCTTACCGGCGCGTCGATGTCGAGGGTGGGGTGATCCATGGGGAGAGGCGCGTCGTGAAAAATTCACGCGGGGCTTTGTCGCGATAGCGGGGAGGCGGCGGTCTAACCCTTGCGTCGCGACCATTCTGGTCCGGAGCGCGTCGGGGGATGTATGCGGCTGGATGTCTGGTGCGCGCGACGGCGGCTTGCGCGGAGAGATCGGGCGCGGCCGTGCGTCTGACGCTCGACCCTCCGCGGGGCGCGCCGGCGCCTCGCCTGTTCGAGCTTGGTCGGCTGAATACGCGACCGCGCGGCGAGAACGAGGCTGAAATCCGCATGCGTTGCGCATCGGCTTTTCTGGGGCGCGGCGTTTCGGTCTGCCGCGTGCTGGGCCGCTACAAGCTGTTCGTCGATGGTCAGGACTACGGGCTGGGTCCGCATCTGATGCTCGACGGCTATTGGGAGATGTGGGTCACCGAGATGGTCGCTCGCCTGGTCCGGCCCGGCATGGTCGTCGCGGATGTCGGGGCCAATCTCGGCTATTTCACCCTGATGATGGCCGAGTTGGTCGGTTCTTCGGGGCAGGTCCACGCCTTCGAGCCAAATCCGCCGATCGCCGCCCTGCTGTCCAGAAGTGTCGATCTCAACGGCTACGGCGACCGTGTCGTGGTGCACAAGTATGCGCTGGGCGCCGACGATGGGGCTTGGGCTACGCTCGTGGCGCCTCATGGTGAGCCCAAGAACGCCCATCTTTCCCGCGCTTCGGGCGGGGTGGGGGCGGCCGGCGTCGAGGTCCTCGTGCGTCGGCTCGATCGGCTTGATCTCGGCGCTATCGACTTTCTGAAGATCGATGCCGAAAGCGCCGAGGAGGCGATCTGGAGCGGCATGGACGGACTGCTGGCGGGCAGTCGTTCGCTGACGTTGATCCTCGAGTTCGCGCCTGTCCGCTATGCTGATCCCGGCGGGTTTCTGGCCCGCATTCTCGCTCAGGGCTTCTCGCTGTCGATCATCGATGCGGAAGCGGGCGTGCGTCCGGCTTCGACCGAGCAAATTCTGGCGGGGCCGCCCGCCATGGACCGGATGCTCTTGCTGTGCCGCTGAGCGACTTTCCTTCCTCAGATCGGCAGGGCTTGCATCCGTTGGTGCGCCTCGATCGCGTCCCCGATGTCGGTGTGAACCGTCAGTTTGCCGTCCTTGAGCACGGCGCCGCGAGTGCAGTAGGTCAGGAGGGTCTCGGGATGGTGCGAGACCATGATCATGGCCCCGGTTCGGCGGCGCTCGAGCAGGGCGTCGCGGCAGCGGTCGCGAAAGCGCTCGTCGCCGGCGGCCGTGACCTCGTCGATCAGGTAGCAGTCGAAATCGATGGCCAGCGATATGCCGAAGGCGAGACGGGCCTGCATGCCGGCCGAATAGGTCTTCACCGGTTGGCGCAGGTAGGGGCCGAGCTGGGCGAAGTCCTCGATGAAGGCCAGCAGCGGCTCGATGGGCTGGCGATAAATGCGGGCGATAAAACGCGCGTTGTCCGCTCCGGTCAGACTGCTTTGAAAGCAGCTCGTGTAGCCGATCGGCCAGGACACCGACATGCCGCGGCTGATGTGGCCGGCGGTTGGGTGCTCCACCCCGGCGATCAGTCGCAGCAAGGTCGACTTGCCGGCCCCATTGGCGCCGCAGATGCCTAGCGCCTCGCCGGGCGCGATCCGCAGATCGACGCCGTCGAGAACGGTCTTCGACAGGTTCCGTCCCTTGTATGTCTTGGTGACGTTGCTGAACTCGATCATCGCTTCGTGCCAAATGTTCGCGGATTGAATATTATGATGAGTGATTGATATCAAGTCATAATAATTGTTGTTTCATCATTACTTGATGCAGAGATGCATTATGAATGGGGTTGCTGGAATTGCGCTTTGGGGTGGACGGATTTAATCTGGCTATGCCGCATGGCACGGGTGTCGCCACCTATGGTCGGGTGCTAAGCTTGGCCCTTAAGGGCCTTGGTCACGAGGTCGACGCCGTCTATGGCCTGGAGACAAGGCGTGGTGGTCCGGCGACCGTGCGCGAGGCGCTGTTCTTTGGGCAACTGGGTGAGCCGCATGCGCGGCCCGGTCGGTGGCGGAGGATGGGAGCAAGCCTTGCTTCACTTGGGGCGCGCAAGCTGGTCGAGACCCCTGTCTCGGGACTCGTGAAGCGCGCAGCCCTCGGCGATCGGCTGCCGGCCTTCGACCGCATCTACACCCTGGGGGGGCTGTTCGATCTGGCGGCGGCTGGTTTTCGCCGCCATGGACGATTCCTGCGCGTACGCGTGCCCGCCCCGCCGGCGATCATGCACTGGACCTATCCCCTGCCGCTGCGTCTCGAGGGGGCCCTGAACGTGTACACCGTGCATGATCTGGTGCCGATGCGGCTGCCGTTCACCACGCTGGACGATCGCGCCTACTACGACCGGCTGGTCAGGAGGTGCATCACGCATGGTGATCACGTCGTGACGGTATCGGAGACGTCGCGCCGTGACATCCTCGACATTTACGCAGCCGATCCCGAGCGAGTGACCAACTGCTATCAGGCGGTCGACCTGCCGATCCGATCGGATGGCGTCGATGCGGCCTTGTCCGGACGGCTGCACGCGCTGTTCGGGCTGGCGCCCGGCGACTACTTTCTCTTCGTCAGCGCGATCGAGCCGAAGAAGAACCTGGGGCGCCTCATCGAGGCCTATCTGTCCTCGGGCCTGCAGCGGCCGCTGATCGTGGTCGGACCGCGCGCCTGGAAGGCCGAGGGCGAGTTGCGGCTTGTCGAAGGGGCGGCCGCCGCGCCCGGCGCCGAGCGCATTCGCCGACTTGGCTGGTTGCCGGCTGATCATCTTCGCGACCTGATGATGGGGGCCCGCGCCCTGTTGGCGCCGTCGCTGTACGAGGGTTTTGGCCTGCCCGTCGTCGAGGGGCTGGCCCTGGGCGTTCCGGTGATGACCTCCAGCGAGGGGGCTTCGCCAGAGATCGCCGGGCAGGCGGCCTTGCTCGTCGATCCTTATGACGTCCGCGAAATGGCCGCGGGCCTGCGCCGACTGGACGCCGACGACGAACTGCGCCGTTCGCTGGCCGCCGCCGGTCGGGAGCGGGCCGAAAACTTCTCGATGGGCGCGTACCGAAATCGGTTGGCGCGCTTGCATGATCGGCTGTTGCCGACGTCGCTTTCCGGAGACCCCGCATGACGTCCCTCGCTGGATCGTTTCGAAAACTGGCCGTTCTGGCGGGCGCGCCATTGCTTCTGACGGCATGCGGCGCTTTGCCGACGAGCGGCCCTACGGCCTCCGTGATCCTGGCGGCGACACGTGACACGCCGGATTTCCGGCTGGTGATGCTGGACGCCAAGGCGCTGGCGGACCTGAGAGCGGCTGAGAGCGAGGCGAGAGCCTTCGCGGACCTGCCGCCCGCGCGCGACGTCGAACGTATCGCGCCCGGCGACGTGCTCGACATCGTGGTCTTTGAAGTGGGCGTGTCGCTGTTCTCGGGCCGATCGACGGCCGCTTTCGATCTCGACGCGGCGAGGGCCGCTGGTGAAGCCCTGCCGCCCACCGTCGTGGACCGGTCGGGCGCGGTGAGCCTGCCTTATGTGGGGCGAACCCTGGCCACGGGGCTGACCCCCGCCGAACTGGGCGCACGCATCGAGGCTGGCCTCGCGCGGAAATCCCAGGCGCCCCAGGTTGTCGTCCGGATCCGTGAAAGTGTCGCGGGCGGGGTCATGGTTACGGGCGATGTCAGGAAGCCGGGGCGGTATCCGCTTACTCTGGCGGGCGAGCGCCTGCTCGACGCCGTGGCCCTGGCGGGCGGCTCGGTGGCGTCGCGGCAGGACAGTCTGGTGCGGCTTGTGCGGGGGGGCGCGATCGCTGCCGGCCCCTTGTCCGAAATCTTGCTGGGATCGAGCGCCGACGCACCGCTTTCTCCTGGAGACCGGGTGGAGGTGACGGCGCGGGTACGAACCTTCACGGCGTTCGGCGCGGCTGGGAAGGTCGCGGAAATTCCGTTCGAGAGCGACCGCGTCAGCCTGGCCCAGGCCTTGGCGCGTGCTGGCGGACCCAATGACCAGCAAGCCGATCCTCGAGCGGTTTTTGTCTTCCGCCAGGGTGCGGACGGCAAGCCGACCGCCTATCAAGTCGACCTCATGAAGCCGCAGGGCTATTTTCTGGCCCAGGGTTTCGACATGCGCGCCGGCGACGTGCTCTACGTCGCCAACGCCGAGTCGAACGACAAGACCAAGTTCATCCAGATTCTGAACCTGTTCTTCTCGCCCGTTTACACGGCCAAGGTGCTGGCTCAGTAGGTCAGGCGGTCTTGCGGGCCAGATAGGTGTAGGAAATCCCGATCGCGCCGATGCGGTCGTCGGGCGTGACCTCTATGGGGGTCAAGCCATGCCGGGCCAGAAGGGCGAAGACCGCGGATTGGGGCAGGGCGTGCATCTCCATCGCCTCCTGCCGCGCGGCGCCGGCCAGATAGGACCCGGTCTCGAACCCATAGTCGAACAGCCGGCACGGCGCCTGGAAGTAGGCCAGACCGCCGGGGTTCAGCCGCGCCAGGCACGTATCCAGCAGTCGATGCATGATCGGCGGCGGATTGTGCTGCAACACCAGCACCGAAAAGAACAGGTCGTGTCGGTCATCGTCGGCCAGGTAGTCGGGCAGGAGCCGGAGGCGGGCGTTTTCCACGCCACGGGCGGCCAGACGCTCGCGCGCCAGATGCAAGTGACCGGCGCTGATGTCGACGCCGTCATAGCGTAGGTTCCGCCGCGCGAACGCTTCGCCCATCCGCCCGACGCCACACCCCAGTTCGATCATCGGTCCCGTGGGGGGAAGCGCCGCGTTTCGGGCGCAGGCGGCCAGGAAGTGGTCAACCTCTTCCTGGCCTGTGGCGTAGAACTCCTCGACCTCGGCGCCGCCCATGTGTTCGGCGCGGTAGCGCGGGTTGGTCAGCACCGAGAAGTAGGCGTCTTCCCGGCCATAGCGAGACCATACCTGCTCCACGTGAGCAGTCAGCGCTTGGGCCTGGTCCTCGTTGAGATCCAGGTTCACGCCTCGTCCGTCCTGAGCCCGCTCGATCAGCGCCGAAGCCTCGCTGACCCGGCGACGCTGCGCTTCGGCCGACCCGTGGAAGCGCGAGACCAGCGTCCATACCGAAGGTGAATCCGCCAACTGGCTGAGCGCGGCGTCCGCCGTCTCCGACTCCCGGCCCAGGAACAGGCGATAACAGGCGTGGACGTCGTAGAGAGAGGCGGGGCGATCGGAGGAGATGATGGGGGACTGGATACGGGGCACTGGCGGGCTCATTGCACGAGGGGGGCGTAGTCGTACGGCTCTCTGTTGAAGGCGATGTCGTCGAGGTTGCCGAGCGCGACCGCTTCCATGAGGGTCATGCGGGCGGGATCGTCAGCGGCGCGGCACAGATAGAAGCCGGCGAGTCCGAGCGATACGATCCGACGGTCGGAGCCATTGGTGCACCCGCCCAGATCCTCGCCCACGGCGCCGGTCAGCGAAACGCCAAGGGTTCCGTCGACCACGGCCTCGGCGGGCACGTCCAGCTTCACCCATCGGTCCTGTCCGGGCGCGAGGTCGCCGCGGCGGCCTTCGTCACCGACGGAAATCACGTAGCTACAGGGCGTCGATGGCAGGCCGCGCAGATGCAGGTATGCGAGCAGGGGCTCTGCGCTGGGAACCGAAAGGCGCAAGGTCGCGCCCCCGATCTTGGTCCAGCATCCCCAATCGTCGGGGCTCCACCAGTTTACCCCGTCACGATAGATTTCGCCGGCGCGCATGGCTGGCCACAGCCTGGTGCTGAGATTTCGGCGCAGGGGGTGATAGGCGCCGATTTGGGCCGCAGGCGGCGTCGCAGCTTCCCTGAAGTCGGTCGCTGCGCTCCAGGTCTCGACGTCGCGGTTCATCTGGCCTGCCAGGTCGGGCCACGTTCTGGGTCGGAATTCGGCGGCGATCTTCCGTTCGCGCGTCGCGCGCGCCGCTCCGTCGAACATCATGGTCTCGAGAGCCCGGACAAGGGCCGGCGTCGAATGAGGATCGAAATATACGGCGAAAGGTCCGCCGGCTTCGGGCAGGGACGACACCTCCGAAACCACCGGAACCTTGCCGTGGCAGAGAGACTCCGTGACCGGCAGACCCCAGCCTTCGTAGAAGCTGGGGTAGAGGGTGAACAAGCAACGCCGATAGAGTTGAGAGAGCTCTTCATCGGATACGAACATGAGGCGGTGCACATGGTCGCGCAGTGCTTCGTGGGCCTTGAGCTGCTCGTGAATCGTATCGTTCAGCCAGCCGGGATGACCCACGCATACGAGCTTGGGCACGCGTCGCGGACCGTGACGCTTGAGAAGCGCCAGCCACGCTTCGAAGACGCGCAGGTGGTTCTTGCGCGGCTCGATCGTCGAGACGAACAGCACAAATGGCTGAGCGCCTATGCCGTGTATGCGCAGAGCATCGTCTTGAACGGGGCCGCGATCGGCCTTGCGAATATCCGCATCGAGGCGGACCACGGAGACGTGTGTGGGGGCGATTTCTCGGCCCAGGAAGGCTCCTACCCGGATGAGATCGCGCTTGGTGGACTCCGAGTTCACGAAGAAGAAGTCGGCATGCTCGAACACGCCGATGGCCCATGAGATGAAGTCCCGGGTCAGGGGCTTGGGACAGAATTCGCCGAAGAGCACGGGTATCATGTCGTGCACGAACGGTACGTAGCGCACGGCGTGCTTCTGCTTGATACGCCGGATTTGCAGGAAGTAGTTCTGCAGCCACCACGAGGTGCCCAGATTGATCAGGAAGGCGCCGCGCGGAAACTCGAGCGGCGGCGCCACCCCCAGGGTCATCAGCGCGCCGTTCAGCGCCAGATTCCATTCGGCTGCCTGGCTTTCGAGGCCGTCGAGGCTCAGCGCGCAGAGGCGAGTGAAGATCGGCTCTGGGATCTCCACCCATTCGTCCCGCGCCTCGATGAAGCAGCATATGCGGACGTCGGCGCCGCCTTTCAGCGCGCTGACGGTGGTTTCGATCTGAACCCGCTGAATGCCCGTGGGCGAGCGGACGTTGCGGAAATAGGCAATGAGGTCCGAGACGTCGAAAATGAGACAGGAGCGAGCATCAGCATCGGTCGCGTTGAGTGGCCGGTTAAGTTGCAGGCTGGCGATCAATCGGGCTGCCGAAGCGGCGCTCTCCACTGCTGCGCTGTTTGGTCCGTCCTCCCGTTTGAGCGCGGTGGCCAAGGCGTTTACGGCTTCTTGCGCGCGCTCAGCGAGTTGGTCCGTCCCTGAACTCATGGTCAGGTCGGCGCGGGCGGATGTGGTCAGCCAGGCTTCGAAGGCGCCCACCGGCATGGGCGTGTTGTCATGCACGAGGCCGCGAAGCGAAGAGACAGCGTCGCCGCCTGGATCCAGTCGCGCCGAAGCCAGATAAGCCCGGGCGGCCCCCGCGGGATCGCCCTGCGTCTTGGCCAGATGGCCCAGGTGCAGCGGCGGGTCGGGATCTGACGGCGCGAGGCGAGCGGCTTCCTCGTAGGCGGCCTTGGCGCCTTCGACGTCGCCATCCTCCTTCAGGGCGTGGCCCAACTGCACCCAGATATGCGTGAGCACTGGGGCAAGATCCAGCGCAGCCCTGTAGCCGGCCGCCGCCATGGCCCAGTCGCCGGCGTCGCGAGCGGTGTTGGCTGACTTCAACAGGCGATGCACCGTGGTGGTGACAGGTACGCCGGCGGATTTGCGGGTCTTCAGGGCGAAGGGCATGAGGCGATGTATTCCGATCAGCGGATTACGAGGCGTGTTCGCGAACGCCAGCGAGGATCAGCCAGCCGACCCCGTAGGCGAGCAGCAGGCCGAAGAAGATCGTGACCACGATCCTGATCCGCGCGGGGGCCAGGGCCTTGACCGGCAGGTTCGGTTCGACCACGCGAACCACGTACACCTGCTGTTTCAAGGCCTCGGCTCGCGCGGTCAGCGCCGCGGATTGGGCGGCTTCATACTGCTTGGCCGCCAGGCCCTGGCGCAGCTTTAGAGCCTCGTAGGTCCCGAGCGTGGCGGCGACCGCGCGGTCGGATCCAGCCAGGCTCCCCTGGGCGGCGACCACCTGCGCCTGCAGAGCTCGAACCTGGTTCGCCAGCGCTACGCGTTGTGGCGCATCGGGGGCGATGGTCGTGCTCATGCTGGCCAGTTGCGCACTCGCTTGGGACAGTTGCTGCTTCTGCTGCACCAGGGCGGTGATCTGGGCCGCGCCGGTGCGCTCGGGGTCCATGTCGCCCCGCCCTTGGCGGAAGCGGGTCAGCGCGCGCTCGACTTCGGCGATCTGCCTCTCGGCGTCGCGAACCTGGCGGCTGGAGACGCCCAGGGCGTTGTCGAGAGCGCGCTGGTTGAAGCCGTTGATGCGCGCTTCGCCGAGTTCGAGCAGCATCGAGGCGATCCGCCTGGCGTCCTGCGGATGGTAGGCCTGCACGGTCAGGGTCGTGACGCCGCTTTCCGGCGCGTAGGCGATGCGGACCTTGCCGCGATAATATTTCAGCAGGCTCTCCGGAGAGCCGCCGTGCAGACGGCTCAACAGGTCGGCGTCACGAGTTTGATAGAGGTCGCGCAGGTTCAGTCGCGCCTGCAGCGCGGACACCGCGTCATGCGAACCCAGGTATTCGCCCAGGGCGCGGGCTTCGACCTGAGCGGACGAGGCGCCGCCCAGGCCCAGCATCTGGCCAAGACCGGAAGGCGCCGAGGCGCTGGCGGCGTTGGCGCGAACGAGAAAGTGGGCCTCGGATTCGTAGAGGTCGGCAGCGAAGAGAAAATAGTAGATGGCCGCCAGCAGCGTCGGCGCCATCACCAGCAGCAGGAACGCGCGCGACTGTCGAAGTCGGCCCTTCCAGTCGAAAGACCGGAGAGGACGGCCGGTCGGCGGCGCGGGATCGGCGAGCCGAGGCGAGGCCTCGAGCTCGACGGCGGGGACGGGCGGGGGGGCGAAGCCATCCATCGGTCGAAGTCTCCGGCGCTCAGTTGAGGTGCACGTGTCGACGCAGAACGCGCAGGGCCAGCAGGCCAACGAAGGTCAAGGCCAGGCACCAGCCGACGATCTGGTCGCCATGGAAGTACGGGCTGTCGATCCCCGCGAACTGGCCGGTGTGGGCCATCTCGAAAATCTGGTTCATCGGCGACCAGGCCAGCCAATCGCGATAGGGGCGGGGAATCCAGTCGAGAACGAAGAAGGCGCCGCTGATCGGCATCAGGATGTAGGTCGCAGGATGGACCAGTTTGGCCACCAGGCGGTTCTCGTAGGTAGCGGCGCAGACCAGCATCGAGATCGCGAAGGAGAACCAGGTCATCGCTCCAACGGCCGCCATGAGCAGCAGGGGGCGGGCCGGGGGCTGGGCCAGGCCGAAGCTCCAGGCGCCGGCCAGCAGGATCGTCATGGTCGCCACCGTGGACAGCGCTTCGAGGATCGCTCGAGACGCCAGCAGGTCGAAGATCGTCACGCACCGATGGAAGAGCAGGGGCTTGTTGGCCTCGAGGGCGCTTTCGGCCCGGGTGACGACCGAACGAAAGATCATGAAGGCGCAGTAGCCGACTATGGTGAAGGGCGCGGGAGGGACCGCGCCCGCATGAGGGCCGGCGCTGCCCATGTGCAGCGCGGTGACGGCCATGGCCAGCAGCGCCGGCTCGGCGATCATCCATAGATAGCCGATGTTGTCGCGGCCGTAGCGCGTGTGCAGTTCGCGGAGGATCAGGGCGCCGATCACGTGGGCCTGATTGTCGGCGCCGCGCGCTACTCTGGCAAAGCCATCGCTCATCTTACGACCTCGTCGATCAGGTCCAGGGCGATGCGCATGTGCTCGCTCCATCGGGGCGGCTGCCATTGTCTCATCCGGCTGATCTGGGCGGTGCGTCGCGCGGAATTCATCACGGCGTAGTCGTCGACGGCCCGGGCCCAGGCTGGACTGTCCAAGGGATCGAGATACTCGGCCGCCTCGCCGCCGACTTCACGCAAAGCTGCTATGTCGCTGGCGATCACGGGCGTGCCGGCTTCCAGCGCCTCAGCGACCGAAAGGCCATAGCCTTCGGCGAACGAGGGGCAGAGTAGGGCGGCCGCGCCGGAGAGCAGTCGACGCATCTCTGAATCCGGCAGACGGCCGTGTTCGACCACGCATCCCGCCAATGCGGGGGCGCGATCCAGCAGGTCGAGGATATTCTCATTCTCCCAGCCGCGCCGGCCGATCAGGACCAATCGCGGCACGGCTTCGGGCGGACGGGTCTCGGCCATCCGCCGCCAGAGATGCAGCAGCAGAAGGTGGTTCTTGCGCGGCTCGATCGTGCTCAGCACCACGAAGTAGGGGGCTGGGGGCGGGGCGCTGGACGGCCGCGTGGCAGGCACGCCCAGGGGCGCGACCCGCACGGGGGCGGAGTTGCCGGCGCGGGCGAGATAGGGCGCAAGGGCGCGAGCCGTCGCTTCGGAATTTACGAGTATTCCACTGGAGAGCGCAGTCACGGTGGCCAGCTTGCGCGCGAACATGGCGCCGCCGCCCGGACGCGCGAACTCGGGATGTTCCAGCGGTATCAAGTCGTGGACCAGGGGGACCAGCCGCACGTTCCATCGCGCCAGCACGTCCTTGTAGAGCGCGCGTCGCTCCAGGCCGCGGGGCGACAGGTGCAGGTAGGCTCCCGTGCGGGCGCTGCGTTTTGCTCCAAGGCGCGCGGCAAGACAGCCCTTCAACGCCAGGCGAAGTCCGCGCGTCGGCGCCGCTTGCGGATCTCCCAGCGCCCAACGGGCTTCGGTTTCCGCGAGAAAATCGGCGACGGCGGCGAAATCCAGCCGCATGTGAGTTCCCGTCGGCAGGATCGCTGCGTGGCTCAGCCGTTCCGGGATCATGCGGGCCAGTTCGCGCGCATAGGCCATCTCGACCCGATCTATGCCGGTGGGTGTCACGTGCAGGGCGCGCGACAGCAGGCGCGAAAGGTCCAGGACCACTGGGGCTTCATCGGTCAGCGGCGTCAGGCGCGGCTTGGTCCGGAGGAGCGGCGCCGGCGGAGCCTCGGGCGCCAGGCCGTGTCGGGGAAAGGCGAAATCCGTCATCCGGCCGACGCCAGTGCGGGATGGGCGCCGCGAACGCCGCTCGGACTTGCGGAGGAGGAGGGGGCGGGCGCGAGAATTCGGTCGGCCGCGGCGGCGAGCGTCCCTTTCATGTGGCGGGCATAGAAGCCGCCCGCGATCAGGCAGCGTCCGGCCAGTACGCGACGGAAAGCTTCGTAGAGGTCTGGGTCGGGCGCAATTGGCGCGGTCCAGAAGTTGTCGAGCGCGCCTTGGTGCGTCAGGCCGGCCATGTCGTAGATCGCGCGGCCCAGCACCATGACCGCGCGACCGGCCGCCAGCGCCAGGGTGCCGGTGGTGCTGTTGACGGTGACCACGCCGCGCGAACCAGCGACCAGCTCCGCAATGTCGCCGCCTTCGACGAAGACCACCCTTTCGGCCACGCCGTTGGCGCAGGCCAAGGCCAGCGTTACGCGTCTCCAGTCAACCAGGCCGTTGTCCAAGGGGTGGGTCTTGACCACCAGAACGCTCTCGCGCGGCGCGTGGCGGGCGAACGAGGTCAGCACGCGGCGCAGGGCTGGGCGCATGCCGTGGAAAGTTGAGTGGACGCGCAGCTGGTAGTCGGAATCCAACTGTAGCGGCAGGACGAAGTAGGGGTTGTCGGCCAAGCGGTGCAGCGCATGCAAGGAGCGCTTCTCCGTCGCTCGGTGGCGCAGCAGCCGCGCCGCCCATCCGCGGGCCTCGGTCAATGGACCCCATGGCCGGTGCGTGCGGTGGTGCGGGAAGAGTGGGCGTAGGGCGATCTCGGCGGCATGGTAGGCTAGGCAGGCCAGAGCTCGCGCGTGGAGCGAGGACGGCAGCGCGGTGCGGCTCTCGACCTCCGGCAGCCCGGCGCCGATCGTACGGTACCAGTGCGGGTCCTTGGCGAGCGGCGAATGGGCGTTGACGCCGTCGCGCTCGAGCGTGATCCAGTCCGGCCGGATGTAACCCTCTTCGAACACGTGCAGCGTTACGTCGCGTTCGCGGGCCAGCAGCGCGGCCGCCCGATGCAGGGGACGGCAATCGCCGAAAAGGACGATGTCGGTGATGCCGCGGCGGGTCAGCAATGCGCCCAGAAAACGCGGCCAGTCGTGAGGCGGCGCTCGAAAGTCCACCGCGCCGGGCAGGCGCCATGAAAGTCGGTCGCCGCCGTTGAAGTTCACCCGGTGCACGCCGTGACTGCGGGCGCTCAGTTCGTCGGCGAGATCGGCCAGAAACCTTCCGGGAGGTCCCTGTAGGAAAAGGATCTGCCGGATCATTGGAGCGGACCCATGGCCTTGACGAGGCGCCCCTGCAGCCCGCGGGCGCGGGCCAGAATGCTCGGTGGCGGCGGAGCATGGATCAGGCGCTCGATCAGCACCTCCGGCGGGCAGGGAAGGCGAGTTCTAGGATCGAGATACAGCGGATAGAGGATCAGGGCGGCGGCCGCCATCTGTGCCAGGCTGAGGGCGCCGCGACGCGGGGTGGCCAGGTCGGTGGTCAGTCCCCAGCCGGCGTAGAACGGGGAGCCGTGGGTCACCACCTCCTTCTCGTGCAGCAGCGCCTCGAAACCCGCCAGGGAGGTAAGGACGTGCACGGCGTCCACGGCCCTGGTCAGAGCGAGGGTTCCGGTCTCGCGCACCACCCGGTCGGCATGGAGCAGGGCCTTGCGATCGGCGACGGCGCCCCTGCGATGCCCGGCCTCGACGTCTGGATGAGGGCGGTAGAGGATCACTGCGCCCGGCTCGGCGGCGCGTGCGCGCGCCAGCAGTTCGAGATTGCCCTGAATCTCGCGGCCGCCCAGTCGCACCGAGGCGTCGTCTTCCACCTGTCCGACGACCAGGATCACGCGTTCGCCCTGGGGGCGTTCGTACGGCCGTGATCGGTCGAGACCGTATTTGCACAAGGCGGTGGTTCGCAGGTTTGCGATCAGGCGTTCGGCGCGCGTCAGAAGGGCCGGTTCGTCGAGAGCGGATGAGGCGAGAAGTTCGCTGAGTTCGCTCGGGCCGGCGGGGTCATAGTGCAGTCCCAGCCGGTCCAGCGTCAGCGAGAGCGGCGGCGTCAGGCCGCTTCCAAGTCCGGCCGAACGCAGGAAGCCGTCTTCCATGCGGGCCAGGGCGACGCCGGCCTGGGCAGCCTCGGCTGCTACCCCGTGCGGCAGGCGCGTGGCCCATCCGACCGCGACGCCGCCCCGTGCATGGGCGAGGGCCACGCTACGCCTGCCGTGAGTGATGATTGGAGAGCGTTCGGGCGAGGCCAGAAGATCGGCGACAGACCGCCTCTTCCATGGCGCGACGCCGAAACAGGCGGTTACGTCGCGCGTGCGGCTCAGGTGCCGGCGCCAGTCCAGGAGCAGGGCCAACGTGGTCTCGGCGTCGCTGGGCAGGCCGCTGAAGGGATCCCTGTAGGATGCGCCGTCAAGCAGATAGGCGTGGGCAAGAGCGTCGGGGGGCAGGCCCGAAAGATCTCGCGGCTGTGTCCAGCGTACCGGCGTTCCAGCGCCTATGGCGTGAAAGGCGAGCGGGTCGCCGGCGTGAGCCGTGACCCAGGCTGCGTCTTCCACGAGCGACCAGGGCTCGGCCTCGCCGACCAGCAGTGCGGCGCCGACGGCTTCGACGGTCGCACGCAGGGCCCTGGCCCACGCGAGATCCGGCGCACTGACAACTATGCTTCCGGCCAAGGTCTCCGCGAGGGCCGCCGAGAGCATGGCGTGGACTTCCGCCGGAGTGCGCGGTCGTAACAGCGCCGCGCGAGGCGGAAGCTTCGCGGGTGGGGCCCAGAACGCGCCGCCCATTCTTTCCTCGGCCAAGCGTTGGGCCAAGGCTGCGGCGCGCTTACGCTCCGCACCCGATGCCGTCGCGCAGCGGTCCAGCGCGTGATCGAAGTCGTGAAGGCGGCTGACGATCGGGCGGCGGCGTCCGAAGGCCGGAGCTCGCAGCACAGGTAGCGCCGGGCGCGGCGCAATGCGGCGGTCATACCCGAGGCTCATGCCGCCGGCCCTTGGTCGGCGGCTTCCGCCGGATCGTAGCCAAATCTCTGGCGGAACGCGCGACGGAAGTTGCCCAGGTGGCCGAACCCGCAAAAATTGGCGGCGGCGGCAGGGGCCAGGCTCGGGTCGCCAGCCAGGACGTCTCGGGCGTGGCGAAGGCGAAGATCGAAAAGAGCCGCATAGATGGAAGCGCCGCGCGCCGTGCGAAAAGCGTATCGGAGGTGAGGCAGGGTCGCGCCCACCGCATCGGCCAGCGCGCCTTCGTCGACCCGGCGCGGCAGCGCCGCCACAACTGCCTGCTCAGCTCGTTCGACCAGGTTCAGCGCGGCGCGGCGGTGCTCCATGCTGGCCGAGATCGGACGCGTTTCACGCTGTTCCGAGGGATGCGGGCCTTCGGCCTGCTCCCCTTGCGCGGTGTGGTACTCGTCCTGCATCGGAACTCGCTGGGCCGGGCGCTACTTCGGAAAATTCGCCGTTTTTCTCGTTCGCAAGGCCCTGATGGGCCCGCGCGCGCGAATTCGCAGGAACGCGCAGCTCGGCCGTTTGCCCGCCCCCGATTGGAAGACAGGGCGCCACGAAGTGCGCGACACGCCGGAGCGTGAATTTTTTAAGTCAACGAAGCGGTCTGGCGGCCACGGCGCGGTAGAGCGCGGCCAGTCGCGAGCCATAGGCCTGCTGCGAAAAGAACTGCGCCCGACGCTGGCCGGCGCGGACCAGGCCCTGTCGCAATTCCTCATCCAACGCCAAGCGGGCGATGGCGACTGCCAGCGCGTTCTCGTCTTCGGGCGTCACGGTCAGGCCGTCCTCGCCGACAACCTCCTCAAGTGCGCCTCCACGAGCGACAAGCACCGGGACGCCAAGATGCATGGCCTCCAGCGCCGGTAGGCCGAACCCTTCGGCGAGCGATGGAAAGAGCAGGGCGCGTGCGTGGGCGATCAGGTCCAGAAGAGCAGGCCGATCGAGCCACGGCATGCGGATCGGGGCCGGATCGGTCGGCAGGTCTCGCAGCACCACGCGGGACTTCCAGCCGTCAGGGCCGGCTATCACCAGCGGCAGTGACGTTCCGGATTGTCGCCATGCCCTCGCCAGCCGCACCAGGTTCTTGCGCGGGTCGACGGCGCCGATGGCGAGCAGGTAGCCGCCGGAAGGCAGGCCCGCCGGGGGAGCGTCCGACCGTATCCCATGTACGGCGTCCATGGCCGCCTGCCATGTGTTCGTCACCGCCTCCGGCGGCGCGCCCAGCGTATCGATCAGGGCCCGCCGGCTGTGCTCCGACACCGTTACGAGCTGATCGGCGCGGCCAAGGATGGCGTCGAGCAGGCGGCGATGGCGACGTGGGTCTATGCCGGTGAGATCCGGACGTTGCAGCGGGATCAGATCGTGGATCGTGTAGAGGTTGCGCGTTCCGGCCATGGCAAGCGGGACAGGGTATGTCCAATGCATGATTTGGGGTGGTGATCGCGCGGTGATCTCAAGCAATCGCCCGTGGCGGTTGAAGTAGCTTTGCGCCTCGGCGAAGAGATCGCTGCGCCATCCTCCATCGGTTTCGAGCGCAGCAAGGGGGCGCGGCCCCGACCGCTGGGCGCGCAGCCAGGCGGTGACGCGGTCCTGCCGTCGCGTATCGCCAAGAGGTGCGTCCCGAACGAGGGCGGGTTTGCCGCCGAGGGCGTCCAAGGTCCCCGAAAGGGTCTTGGCATAGTGCGCTACGCCCAGCCCCTCCTGATCGCGGCGGCGCGGCGCGTCTAGCCAGATGCGGGGCAGGGCGGCGAACAGAGGCGGTCTCCCGACTTGGGATCGCCGACAGAGCCCCTGGCGGGCTTATCGTCAAGGTAGCGGCGCTCACCGTCGCTGGGCGCCATCAAAAGTTCACGCAAGCGGGTGTCGCGCGCCCGCCTGACGGCCTGTCTACCAATCGCACCGCCCTGCCGGGCGCGCTTCGAGGGCAATGCATGACGTCGCGGTGTCGCAGTGCTGGTGGTTGTATCCGTCATGGGGCGGGCGGCCGATGAGCGGCGCTCGGGGCGGGCTCGCACTCGCTGATCGCGGGCCGTCGATGGTCGACGCGCTCGAGGTCGTGCGCGCGGATCTCGCCGTTCTGGCGCGAAAGCACGGGTTCGTTGGCGGGGTCTACATGCATATCGGCCATCGTCGGCCGATCAGCGAACTCCAGGCCGAGCTGCTTCCGTTGCGCCAGGAGCCGCGTCAACTGATCGCCAGCGGAGGGATCGACGAGGGCCTGTATCGGCGTCGCGGTTATCTGGACCTCGACCCGCTGGCTGCTCGGGCCGCGGCGGGCTTCACCCCTTTCGCTTGGAGCGTGGAGCAGTTGGCTGAAGCGGATCCCAACGGCAGGCCGGTCCTGCGCGCGCTCGATGCCTGGGGCGTTCGTTCCGGCATGGCCGCGCCGATTCAGGACTACGCCGCGGGGCCCGCCTTCGTGACTTTGTTCCGAGGCGAGAGCGTCACCGAGTTCGTCGAGGAGGCGGCCGCGGCGCTGCTGCTGGCCGCGGCCCGCCTGCATGCCGTTGTTCGGGCTGCGCCCGACGCCCAGGTCAAGGGGCTGAGCCACCGCGAGCTCGAAGTGCTGCGGCAGGCTGCCATGGGGCGGACCGAGCAGGAAACCGCCGCGAGCCTGGCGCTCAGCCGGCGTGGGGTGCAGTTCCATCTGGCTCGTGCGGGCGAGAAACTGGACGCTCGCAACAAGACTGCGGCTGTTGCCCGAGCTGTCAGCGCTGGTCTTATCTCTCTTTAGAAATACATGTTCAATTTTATGTAGGTGAATGGCCGCCTTCGCGGCCTTCACGCGTTTTGCTTTTGTATTCGATCGTCTTCGTTCATTCAGTTGTATTATTTTTGATGTGAAATCTGCTTCAAAAATTTCAAGTTTGTTGCGTTGACCGTTTCAATGATGGGTTGAATTATTTGGTCATCGCGGGGCTGCAGGGGGAAAGACCTCAGGAACGCGAAGCGCCCTTCCGCACGGTTCGCCGTCGGAAGGGGCGAGCCGGCAGTTCGTTCGACACTCGAGCGAGACCGGTCACTTGAGCCTGGTTTCAACCGCACCACGGACAAAGGACCAACCCATGTCTAAGCTGAAGCTTCGCGTCATCGCGGGCGTGAGCGCTATCGCCGCTTGCGCCGCCTTCGCCGCCACCGCCAACGCCGCCACCGTTTACGGCGGTGGTTCCTCGCTGATCGCGCCCTACTGGCGCCAGGCCGCCGACTGCTACGGCACCGACGAAGTCCTGCTGGTCAAGGCCTCGCCGGTCAGCACCCTGCCGGTCACCGCCTTCTGCGCGCCCGGCGCCAACTCGGGCAACACCGTCCAGTACATCTCGACGGGCTCGGGCACCGGCATCGCCAGCATCTACAGCCATGACGCCGCCAAGTACGGCGACATCGACGGCGCCACCGGCGGCGACCAGTTCTGGCCGAAGGTCAACTACGCCCTGTCGGAAACCTCGCTGACCGCCAACGACATCAACACCTACAACAACGGCGGCACCATCCAGGGCGTCACCGTCGCGGCTTCGCCGACGGCCGGTCAGTATCCGCTGCCCAAGTCGCTGTACGGCGCCGCCGTGCAGTTTCCGGTCGCCATCGCCCCGGTCGCCGTGGCCTTCGATCCGGTCTACAAGAAGACCCGCAACGTCGACGGCACGATCACCAGCACCTCGTTCAACCTGACGGGCGGTCAGCTGAACCTGGACGCCGACGCCTACTGCAAGATCTTCAACGGCCAGATCACCGACTGGAATGACTCGGCCCTGACCGCCCTGAACGGCGGCGTGTCGCTGACCGGCGGCGTCAGCGTTCCGATGCAGATCGTCGGTCGTTCGGAAAGCTCGGGCACCACGGGCCTGTTCACCCGCCACCTGGCCGCCGTCTGCGGCTCGCTGGCCGGCAACGCCTTCGCCGACGGCGCCTCGACCCTGCCCGCCGGCCTGCAAGGCGGCACCTACAACAAGAGCACGGGCGTCGTGACCGGCGAAGTCTCGGGCAAGTTCACCCGCGCCGAAGGCAGCGACGGCGTGTCCAAGTACCTGGCCTTCACCGCCGATCCGGCCGCCACGGCCGGCTCGACCGTCGTCCAGGCCCGCGTGGGCTACGTCGGTTCCGACTACACGCTGCCCTACTCGATCAACACCGGCAACAACTACGGCCTGGCCTCGGCCGCGCTGAAGAACGCCGCCGGCTCGTTCGTGAAGCCCAGCCCGCTCGCCGCGACCACCGCCTTCGGTTCGCTGCTGCCGCCGCAATCGAACTCGGCCGGCGGCTACAGCGCCGGTACGACCGCCAACGGCCTGCGCGCCAACCCGCAGGACTGGGTGCAGTCGTCGAGCAAGACCTCGCCGCTGGCCAATCCGTCGGTTTCGGGTTCCTACCCGATCATCGGCACCGTCAACTGGATCGGCTACACCTGCTACGCCGACAGCGCCTCGCTGGGCGTGATCACGACTTCGGCCAACGGCGGCGTGCTGAACCTGCTCGATACGTCGCTGATCACCGACCCGAGCAGCGGCCTGCTGGCGAACGCCGGCCTGGCGGCTCTGCCGACGGCGTGGAGCACGGCGATCAAGAACACTTTCCTGAACCCGCCGAACGCCACCGTGCGCGGCCTGAACCTCTACCTGGACGTGGCTGGCACCACGACCGGCAACGCGACCTGCGGCGTGGCCGGCATCGTCGGCGCCTAATCAGAAGCAACTTCCCCTTTGACTGGGCTCCGACTTCGGTCGGAGCCCTTTTTCTTTGTCGCGACTTCAAGTCGATCCCAACCGGATCGAAGGCTGTGCTTAAGCACGATGATCGGTCCGCCGACGCAGGCGAAAGTCCAGGCATCTTCCGGCGCGGTACGCCGGATCGTGAGCCGTCGAGGATATCCATGTCCACTTTCGATCTGACCGTCCTGAACGGTGTTACGTTCGCCCCCGAGCATGTCTCTGGCATCGGTCAGTCGACTATCGACCAGTCCGCGTCGTCTTCGACCAACGGCCTGGAAATCGAGTTCACCAGCCCCATAAACCGGGGAACTCTCGTCGGCTTCACCGTTTCCAACGTGACCAACGCCTATGTGGCCGGAAATGGATCGACCTTTCCCACCTTCGGCAGCTTCACGCTGACGCCCACGGACGGCGGCGCGGCCAGAACCTGGTACGTCCATGGCTTCTCGGGCGACGCCCTCTGGGTTTCCACCGATCCGACCTTCACGCTCAATGAGTTGTTCGGCGGCTTCTCGAGCGCGATGTTGCTCTCGAACTCCTCGCTTCTGCCGTCGGTCCAGGGGTCCATGGCCTATCAGGCCATCATGGACAATTGGAGCAACGATCCGTCCCTTCGCGACTACTACGTGGCCTACGGCTATGGGAACGGCTACACCATCACCTATCAGGACGCGGCGGGGAACAATCACACCGCGAACCTCAAGGATACCGATGGCGACCAGGTCTTCGACGAGATCAACGGCCGGCCCGGTAACCCCAGCCCACCGACCTTTCCCATCGTCCTGACCTCCGACGCCTCCACCTATGTCGCGCCCCCTTGCTTCGCCGCGGGCACCCTGCTGCGCACGGAACGGGGCGAGGTGGCCGTCGAGGCGCTGGAAGTCGGCGACCAGGTGGTCACGGCCTCGGGCGAAAGCCGGCCGGTGATCTGGATCGGCATGCGAAAGGTCGCCTGCGATCGCCATCCACGCCGCCACGAAGTCGACCCCATACGGGTCAAAGCCCATGCCTTCGGCCCAGGCGCGCCCAAACGCGACCTGCTCTTGTCGCCTGGCCATGCGGTGCTGATCGACGGGGTTCTGGTTCCTGTCGGTCTGCTCGCCAACGGCGCGACCATCGCCCAGGAACCGGTGGTTTCGGTCCACTACTACCATGTCGAGCTCGACGCCCACGACGTTCTGATGGCTGAAGGCGTCGCCTGTGAAAGCTATCTCGACGACGGCAATCGCCAAGTGTTCGGCAATGCGCCCGAACATGTCGCTCTGCATGGCCGCCTCGATCCCGCGGCTTGGGAGACAGCCTGTGCGCCGGTTCTGCGCGAGGGTCCGCTGCTGGCCACGTTGCGTCGACGCCTGGCCGAGCGCGCTGTCGAGCTGGGGTGGCGCCCTTGTGGCGAGCCCCAGTTGTCCCTGATGGCCGACGGCGTCGAGATCGCGCCGTTCCACGCGGTGGGCGACCGCGTATGGTTCATGGCTCCCAAGGCGAAGGGGGTGGTGCTGCGCTCGCCGTCGTCCAAGCCCGTGGAGACGGTCGAAGGCTCGGCGGATCACCGCCGTCTGGGTGTGGCGGTGCAGGGGCTGAGGGTCGACGGTGTGAACGTCCCGCTGGACGACGCGATCTTCGGTGCTGGCTTCGAGGCGATCGAACGACTGGATGCGGCGGCCTGGCGCTGGACCAATGGCGCGGCGCAGCTACGGCTGCCGGGGAGCGCGCTGATCGAACTGTCGCTGCGACTGACCGCACCGACCTGGAAACGTCCGGCGGAGCCGCGCCTGCGCTTGGTCGAGGCCGGCTGAGATCTCGGGGCAGGGGCTGTGCTTCCGCACAGTTCGACCGCCAGCGCCGCCGCCTAAGAGCAGCGGCGGACAGACGGCTTCGAGGGATTTGGCGTGACGGACGTGCTGGAACAGGAACGCGCTGCGCCTGCCGTGCTGGCGAGTGGCTGCGCATGCGGTTCGAAGCTTGAGACTGTTCTGTGCTGCGGCCTGGATCTCCTGCGTGCAGCGCGAGAGCCGGTCGATCCGGAGGGCGTTCGCGCTTTGGCGCGGATGGGGCAAGCCTATCTGGACGGCGAGCTGTCCCTGGCCGAGCACGAGGCCTTGACGGTGTTGCGGCAGGCTCCGGCCTGCCGCGACGCCCTGGGCGGTCTCTACAATGTCTGCAAGGACGACGGCCGCATGACGGCTGCACAGGCGATCGTGCAGAGGATGGTGCTGCTCTATCCCGACGATCCGCAGGTGCGTTTGAACGCGGCCCTGTTCTTTCTCGCTCGCAACGCCGCAGGCGACGCCATGCCCCACGCCAGGATGCTGGTGCGCCTGGCGCCCGAGGCTCATCAAGCCCACCTCGCGCTGGCCCAAGTCTTCGCCGCGCAGCGTCGCCCGCTCGATGCCGAATATCACCTGAGCCGGGCGCTGGAGCTTTCGCCGGCGGCCGAGGCCGAGGTGCTGCCGCTTCTGGCCCAAGCCCTGCGCGGCCAGGGCCGGTTCGACGATGCGCGCCAGGTCCTTCAGCGCTGGGTCGAGAGCGGACCGGCGGGGCCGGCGCTGCTGGCTTGGGCCGAACTGGAGGAGGAGGCGGGTCGCATCGACGACGGTCTTGCGCTTGTCGCCCAGGCCGAGGCGCGGATGCCGGGGGATCCGGCGGTGATGATACAGCGGTCAGTGCTGCTGCGTCGGGCCAAGAGGCATGACGAAGCTTTGGCCGAGCTGGACGCGCTCGCCGATCGCCGCGCCGCCGGGGCGCTCGGCGCGACGGGGCTCAGGGCGCGGGCCAAGGTTTACGAGGCCATGGGGCGTCATGCGGAGGCCTTCGCCGACTTCGCCGAGGCCAAGAGATTGCTCCGTGAGCAGACCGGCGTCGTCTATGGCGCCGACCGCGCCGAGGTCCAGGCCGCGCGGCTGAAGAGCTTTTTCACCGCGGGGCGGCTCGCCCTGCTTCCCAAAGCCGGCGTACGCCCCCACGGACCACAGCCGGTGTTCATCGTCGGCTTTCCGCGTTCGGGCACGACCTTGGTCGAGCAGACGCTGACGGCCACCGGCGACATCGCCGCCGGCGACGAGCTGCAGACCATCCATACCCTGAGCGAGCGCCTGCACGTGCTGCTGGGCAGTCCAGGATTCTATCCCACGGCCTTGAGCGAGCTCTGGATCGGGGATCGTCGGCACGAACTGGACAATCTGCGCGATCACTATCTGAACGAGGCCGCCCGTCTGGGCGCCAGCCAGCCCGACAAGCGCTGGTTCACCGACAAGATGCCGCTCAACGAAACGCATCTGGCCCTGATCCACCTGCTGTTCCCGGCCGCGCCGGTGGTTCACCTGGTGCGCCATCCGCTGGACGTTGTGCTGTCGGTCTTCACCAACAGCCTGAGCCATGGGTTCAACTGCGCCAGCGCCCTGGACACGGCCGCTCGCCACTACGCTCTGACCGCCGACCTGCTGACGCACTACCTGTCGGTGCTTCCACTCAACTATCTGCCAGTGCGCTACGAAGACCTCGTGGTCGACCAGGAGGCGCAGGTCCGGCGGCTGTTCGGGTTCGTCGGGGCGCCGTTCGACGATCGAGCACTGTCGCCGCACGAGAACCCGCGGCACGCCCGTACGGCCAGCTACGCCCAGGTGAGCGAGAAGCTCTATGATCGATCCCGTTTTCGCTACCGCTTCTATCGCGAGCAACTGGCGCCCGTGGTTCCGATCCTCGAGCCGGCGATCGCCGCCCATGGCTATACGATCGACTGGGCTTAGTTCCGTCGGGCTAGAAGCAGGGCCATCGCCCGCTTGCGATCGTCCAGGGCGGCGCGTTCCGTCGATGAAAGCGGCGGTGACGAGGGGCGGGCCTCGCCAGGGTCCACCGGCTGGGAACCGCGCAGCACTTCGAAGTGCAAGTGCGGGCCGGTGGCCAGGCCAGAAGACCCGCTAAGGCCGATCACCTGGCCCTGGCGCACGGCTTGGCCCGCCCTGACGTTCCACTCGGACAGGTGCCCATACAGGGTCTCCAGGCCGTCGGCGTGGCGCAGTCGGATCCGGCGGCCGTAGCCGCCCGCCCAGCCGGCGGTTTCGACCACCCCGTCAGCGGCCGCCAGCACGGGTGTTCCCATCGGCGCGCCGAAGTCCACGCCTCGGTGCATGCGGGTGTAACCCAGCAGCGGGTGACGGCGAGGCCCGAAAGCCGAAGTGATCCGCGTGCGCTCCAGTGGCGTCCGCAGCAGGCTTCTTGCGAGGTCCACGCCGTCGGCGTCGACGAAGCGGTCTTGGGTCCCGTCATCGGCCGGGAGACGATAGAGGCGGATCGAGGCGCGGGCGCCGCTGAGCTCCACATAGTCCACGCGGCCGTCGGCGCGCGCCACCAGCCGCACCCGGTCGCCCAGAGCGACGTCGCGCGTCAGGTCCAGTCGATGGCCGAGCAGGCGCAGGCCCTTGGCCATTGCGGGCTCGTGAGCGCCGTCACCGTAGAGCACTACTTCCATTGGACCGTCGATCACCCTGGCGGCGGTCGGTCCGACTTCGGTGTCGACGCCGGGGAGGGGGGCGTCGTGCTCGATCGACGCCACGAAGGCGGCGAGATCGCGCGACGGGGCGACGGCGGCCGGAGAGGGCGTCGGGCCCCTGGCCAGCGCCGCGCCAGCGACGACGCCAGCCACGGCGGACAGGCCAAGGCCCCAGGCGACGGCATGAGCCATGGCATCCTCCGAACAGAGACCCTAGCCCAGGCGCGCGAAAGACCTGCGACAGCCTTAGGGCCGGCAGGTCTTGTCGTCGCGACGCGCCGGGTCGTCGCACTCCTTGTCGCCAAAACCCAGCACCTGGACGCTGATGATCGAGCGTTCATCGCGGGGGCGGGCTTGGGCGGTGGCTTGGGCGGCTTTCTCGGCGGCGCTGGAGGCGGCGCTCGCCTCGTTGCTGACGGTCGGGGCGGCGCTCGTCGTTGGGACGCCGATGGCCGATCCTTGGACGCTGAAGTTGTCGGCGTTGGCCACCGAGAGGGCCGCGACGAAGAGATTGCCAGCCACCCGCACCCCGGCGTCGCCGGCGTCCACGGTGCCGCGCGGGGCGATCAGGTAGACGTTCGGCGCCTCGACGCCGGGAGCGGGCTGGAAGGCGGCGATGCCGGCCCCACTGACGGCGTTGGCCTGATCCAGCTCGGCATAGGCGTTGTCGCTGACCTTGACCACGGCCGGCGGGAAGTTGGCCGAGGTCTTGGGGCCCTGGCCGGCGTTGAGGTCGCCGTTCGACGACCACATGGCGATGTCGCCGCCCTGTTCGGTGAAAAGCCGGCTCTGATTCAACACGAAGTCGCCGTCGGTGAAGGTGTAGACGCCGCCGCCACGCAGGGTCAGTACGCCCTCGAAGCCGCTGGGCACCTCGCTGAGGTAGGAAGTCTGTGCTGGGACCAGCCCATTGCTGACCACGCCGGAGAAGAGATCGCGGCCGAAGTAATTGCGTCGCGCGGCCTGCTGCGCCGTGCTGACGGTCGAACCGGCCAGAACCCTGCCGCCCGGCCCAAGGATGCTGATATCGCCGCCGCGAGCCGTCTGGATGGTCGACAGGCGCAGGTCCAGGTCGCCAGTGCGGACGGTCTGGTTGGCGCCGTTGGAGCCACCGCTGAGGTCGTTTGCTGTATAGCCGAGCTTGGCGGAGAACAGCGTGTTCACGGCCGTGTAGCCGCGGGAGTACTTCAGGTAGGACGGTCCGGGCACGGAGGTCTGGGTCAGTTCGTTGTGATAGACCTTGAGCAGGAACACGCGTTGCTGCAGTTCCGGCAGGCTGGAGAAGGCCGCATAGGTCTTGGCGTAGTCAGCCGCGCCGGCGGGCAGAGCGTCGGGATGGTTGGCCTGCATCCAGGCGCTCAGCAGGGGGGCGTAGATCGGCTTGGACTTGTCGGGCGTCAGTACGTCATTCGAGTCCGGCGTGTTCACATAGAGATGATCGGGCCAGTTGGCGGCGTTGGCCGGATTCAGATAGGTCTCGCGCAGGCTGGCGTAATCGGCGCCCTTGGCGACGCCGAAAGCCGTGACGACGCTGGCGCCCTGGGCGCCCAGCCAAGGGTTCCATTCCGCGCCCACCGACAGTACGCCGCCGCCGAACACGGCTTGCTGGGTGTTGCTCTGGATGAGCGGATTAAAGACGTCGGTCGCCGAGTTGAGGAATGGGCCAAGGTCGCGGCCGGCTTCAAGGAAGAGATGGCCCGGTCCCCCTATGACGAAGGCGCCGCCGTTGAGCGTGGGGAGGAGCGGGCCCATCACCGGCGCGCCGTTGACGTAGTCCACGACAGCTCGTCGAAGCGTGGTCGTCGCCGTGATGTCCCGTCCAGCGACGATGCGGGTGATGTCGGTGGAGCCCAGGTTCTGGCCGAAGAACATCATGTCGACGATGTCCTGGCCGGCGCTGATACGGGTCAGCTTTGGCGTGGATATGATCATCCCGTCGATGTCGCCGCCGGCGTGGACGCGGTTGGGCGTGGCGTCACCTGCGTGAGGGAGGCTCGAGGCGTGAAGTTGCAGGCGTTCGGCGAGGCTGGTGGAAGGCAGTACGGCCGGGAAGGCGAAGGGCTTGCCGCCGACCAGTTCGTTGCCGACAAGCCGATAGCTCGAGAAGGCGCCGGGCGTGAGGCCAGGATCGATATCCAGCATGGCGATCGTCGTTGCGGCCACATCGCCGCCGGCCGCCAGCGTCAAGGTTCCCCGGGCGCTGGGATACAGCAGGATCTGGCGGTCGATGTTGCTGCCCAGCGAAAGATCGCCGGCCAGCGCCACCGCTGAGAAGCTGGTGGGATAGATCGCCTTGCCGATCAGCGAGCTTGGGTCGCCGCCGTTGGAGACCACGTCGCCGACGCCAGTGTTGAGGCTGGGGTTGGCCACCGTCACCGATCCTCCCGCCAGGATCGAGACGCCGCTGTCGCCGCTGTAGAAGCCTATGCGATTGATGTCGCCGACCCCCAAGGCGGTGATCCCCTGGATCGCGGCGTCGCCGAGGGCGGCGATCCTGATCTGGGCGTCTGTCAGGCGCAGGCGAAGACCGTTGTCGGTCAGCGCCGAAGGGGCGGCGGCATCGAACTGCGCCCTCCCCGCGGCGGCGATGTCGCCGCCTACGACGATGTCGCCATCGCCCCTTCCGATGTCTATCCGGCCGCCCAGCAGGTCGCCGCCGACCTTGATCGATACGTCGCCGCCGCCGAAGGTCAGCAAAGCCCGGCCGGTGCGCCCGCCGACGTCCGCGGTGGTTACGGAGGTGTCGGCGACAATGCTCAGGTCGACGACCTGGCCCCCGGCGGCGACCATGACGTCGCCGCCCCCCAGCGTGCCCACGCCCTCGGCGAACAGCTTGTTGTTGATGCGAATGTCGGTGATCTCGCCGACCTGACCCACGCGCCAGGGCTGGGTCATGGATCCCACGAACGCCAGGTCGCGGAGCTGGTTGCCGTTGGCGCCGATACGGGCGGCGCCGTAGGCGTCGCGCCTTCCGAGTACGTCGCCACCGGCGGTGAGGCTGACGTCGCCGCCGCCTTCGGCGTAGACGGTTTCGGCCTCGAGCAGGCCTGCGAGTCCCGCGCCGCCGCCGGACCCCGCGCCGTACCCGTAGTTGGTCAGGCGCGGATCGGGTTGCGAGTAGGCGGTCGGATCGAGCTGCAGGATCTCGCCGGTGGCGGGATCGGCGACCAGCACCTGGCGCGGCAGGACTCGATGGCCGGCGGTGTAGACTGCGGCGCCGCCGACCTGATAGCCGGAGGTCGCGCTCGTCACCGCGCCGGTGGTCAGGTTGCGGTACACGGCGTCCTGGCCATTGCGCAGGTCGATGGCGCCCGCGGCGGAAAGTTCGATGCTTCCCGTGCCGGTGCGGATGAGCGCGGCCGTCTGGACGGTGGTCAGCGGCGGGGCCGCGGTCGGACGGGGCGGGGTGTAGCTGGTCTTCAGGGTGGACCAGGAGTTGGCCGACAGTTTGAGGAAACCAGCCGCCAGTTCGAGCGTGGTCGAAACACCTGTCGGTGCGTTGGCCGGTCCGGTCAGGGTGTAGCGCCCTGGGAACTGCGCGAAGTAGGCGCGGGCATTCTGGGACAGGAACGCCGACACCGCCGCTGGGGCCGCCGAGAAGGTGATGCGGGTGTAGGAGTTGACCGTGAATGCGGGGTTGGCCGCCAACTGCGCTTGCAACCAGGCTTCGGCCGTCACTCTCTGGCCGTTGGCCGTGCCAAACAGCAGAGTGTCGGAGAAGGCGGTCGTGCCGGCGACCCCGCCGTAGCTGTAGGCGCCCCTGCCGTCGAGAGACAGGCTGGCGTCCGATCCGGCCTGGGTGCGGGTCGGGTCGGCGCTGAAGGCGCCGGAGTTGTCCCGGGCGGCGCCCGCGACCAACTGGTAGGATGAAGAGTGGACGGCCCGCTGTCCGGAGGCTGTCTCGATGAGCGGGAACAGGTCCGCGCTGGCGACCGCGTCGCCCGCGCCGTTCAGGCCCGAGCCGAGCGCGGCGGCGCTGTTGGCCGCGGCGCGATAGGGGGCAGGGTTGCCGCTCGCCACCAATTGGCTGCTGAGGGCGGACGCCCCCGGGAAGGTGACGCTGATGACGTTGGTCGGCGAGCCCGTGGGCGTATAGGCGCCGATGGTGGCGCACGAGCCCACGCAGGCGCCGTTCACCGATCCGTTGTAGACCTTCGATCCGCCGCCCAGCACGGTGTTCAGATAGGCCGGATCGGTCTGGTCGCCGAAGGTGAAGTAGCCATCGGTGATGGAGCCCTTCAGCGTGAGGTCGCCGCCCGCTCGCAAGGTGAGAACGCCTGCTTCGCCAGAGGCCTTGCCGCCGACCCGGTAGGTCATGTCCGCATAGTCGGCCAGCAGCGCGCCTTCGGAGCCAGGCTTGACGTAGTAGGCGCCGGCGAGACTGGGGTGCAGGGCCATCAGTCCGGCCGAAACCGCGCCGGAGACGTTCACCACGCCCGCGGCCAGGTTCCAGTTCGAGCTCAGCACTAGGTCGCCGGCGTAGTTCAGCTCGACGCCTGGGCGGGCGTGGAAGTTGGCGGCCGACGCCAGGCCGCCGAGTTGTCCGTAGGCCGCCGAAATGTCGAACCGGCGGATGAAGTCGGCGAGGGTTCCCGCCGTGGTGTCGGCCAGGAAGTTGGGCTTGCCCGTCGCGGCGAGGTCCAGCGTGGCCACGCCATTGCTGATCGTGACGCCGGAAAATTGGCCGCCGACGGCGATCTCGCCGAGGTCGTAGGCCTTGTAGCCCTCGACGGTGACGCTGTCGGCGCCGGTGACGGCGCCGGCGAACGAAACGTTCACCGTCTGAAGACCGCCTGCTTCGACGACCGGCGCGCGCAAGGTAAGCGAGCCGCCGCGGTCGGCCTCGACCAGGCGGTAGTTGGTCACGCCGTTCTCGCGGGTTTCGACCAGGCGGGCCTGGCCGCGGGCCGCGCCGACATCGATGGCCGCTCCGGCCTCGACCCGGATCGCGCCGTTTTGGCTCGTGCCTATCAACACCGAACCGCCCTCGGCAACGCGCGTCGCATCGTCGCCATAGCCTTCGGCGCGGGCGTCGATCTTCGAGCCGGTGCGCAGCAGCACGCCGTCGGCGCCGATCAAGCGGACGTCGCCGCCGTTCACGCCTGAGACGTCGATCGCGCCGGCCAGGTCTATCCGGCCGCCGTCGGCCGTCAGGAAGACATTGTCCGCCTTCAACGTCTGGCCCGCGGCGAGGGCCAGGTCGCCGGTTCCGGTCCGGATGGCGACATGGCCGGTGAACGCGCCTCCGGTCACAGCCTGGAACCTGGCGAGATCAAAGGCACCGCCCTGGTTCAGGAAGAAGCCCGCGCCCTTGCCCGGCGCATTCGCTTCCAGGGCGCCGGCGAAGCGCACCGACCCGTTGGCGGCGTTCAATGTCAGGTCGCCGGCTTCGCCCATGCCGCCGCCCACCGAAAGTGTGGAGCCTTCCGCCAGGTCGATGTCGCCGTTCACCGAGGTCAGGGTGAGGGCCCCGCCCGAGGCGTGGACCAGATAGGGATCGGCCGCGTCGCCGAACGACTTCACGTAGCCCGGCGTCGCCAGGATCGCTCCGGCGCCGATGGTGAGGTCGTCCCGTGCGGTCAGCTTGAGCACGCCGGCCGAGGCGCGGATCCTGGTCTGGGCCACCGAGATGGTCGCCCCGTCGATCGTCAGCGATGCGCCGGCCACGCCTTCGGGCGCCGCCGCGGCCCCGCCGCCCAGGATGCTGACCGCGCCGCTGGAGACGAGGGCCAGCGTGGGGATGATCGCTTTGCCGTCCGAGCCGATCGGGGCGGCGCGGTCGGCGATGAGCGGGGTCGAGATCGTCAATGCCGCGGAGCCGACGTTGAGCGAGCCGCGCCCCTGGTAGAAGAACCCGTCGCGGGCCGCGATCGATACGCCGCCGCCGGCACCGAGAACCTGCAGGTCGCCCGATCCAAAGGCAAGGTTCTGGGTCGAGATCGCCAAGGTCCCCGCGCCGCAGGCGGTCACGCAGCCAGCCAATTTCGCATGAGCGTTGGCGAGGGTCAGCGAGCCGGCCGTGAGTTTGACCGAACCGTCGCCCGGGGCCACGGCCAAGCCGCCCGCGTCGACGACAAGGTCGCCGAATGCATAGTCGCCGGCCGCGAAGTCGATGACCGATGGCGTGCTGAGCGTCAGGCGCTTGGCCGCGCCCAGCGCCTTGGCCAGGCGCGCCGTGACGACCAGACCGCCGAGGCCTTCAGGGGTTTCGGAGAAGTGCATCTCCGCCGCGCTGAGGCCAAGGTCGGTCGCGGAGAGGGTGGCCTGGGGGTCTATGGTCAGGTCGCGGCTTGAGTTCAGCAGCACGCTGGCGCCTGTCAGGGTCGCCGCCCCGACACGTAGCAGGGCCGTGTCGGGGCCAGCGTCCATGTTCGTTCGCGCCACGGTTCTGGCCGCGCCGTTGGACACCCTGACCAGCGCGCCCTTGCCCGTGAGGTTGGTGGCGGACCCGTCTAGCAGATAGGCGCCCGTCCGCGTGTCGGACGTGGCGCCCCGCGCGATGACGGTCGCGCCGTCGTCGATGATCACGGCTCCGCCGTTGTCGACCGCCAGGAGCAGGTCGGGCGCGGCCAGGGCGTGACCGGAGTCGTTGGAAACGGTGATCCGCGAGGCGCTGGCCTTGATCGTGGTGGTCCCGTCGGCGTTGTCGGTCCGTGTGCCGCCGATCAGCAGGCTGTCGACGTTGAGGTTTGACAGCTGGTCGGCGTCGAGCTGGATCCGGCCGGCGATGGGCGCCCCTACGTCGGAGACGATGACGATGTCAGCGCCGCTGATGTCGGCCTGGGCGCCGCGGCCGCCCTTGGCCGGCGTGGTGTCGAAGGTTCCGGCCAGCGTCAGGCTGTCGACGGGCTGGATCGTAAGACGGGCGGCGTCGGTCGGCAGTCGAGGAGCGACCGTACCGGCCTTCAGCGCCTGGTCGGAGAAGGCCAGGGTGGCCGACGTCAGGGCGATGTTGGAGTAGCTGCGGAAAACTGATTGGCTCTGCACGGTGAACATCCGCAGCGCGGAATCTTCCTGGCCGTTGAGCCCGCCAAAGCGTCCCGAGACCAGTATCGAGCCGTCCAGACCGCTCTGGGCAAGGCCGGGAGCGGCGTTGAGGCCGCTTTCCTCGACGACCCGCATGCCGCCAGGCAGGGTGGCGTACTGGGCGGGGAGCAGGGTGTACCAGCCGGCGGCAAAGCCCGGACCTCCGCTCAGGTACACGCGCCGGCCGACGGCCGTAGCGCTGTAGAGGTCGGCGTAGTTCGATGAGTAGATCGGGTCGAAAGCCGCCACGCCTCCGTCCGAGAGCCCTGGGACGATGGCGTAGACCTGGCGCTTGTCAGCGTACTGGTAGCCTCCGTTGCCGCTGAAGGCGTCGGGATTGTACTGGCTGAGCACGTCACGTGAGCCGCCCACGCCGGGAATGAACTCGTAGGCGTAGACGTCGCCCCCGCCGCTGAGGTCGATCTTGGCGCCGCCTTGAGTGACGATGTCGCGGCCGGCCAGGTTCAGGGCGCCGGCCGGCGGTCCCTTCAACGGGTCGGCGCCGGTGGGGCTGAAGTAGTATTCCTTCTGGTCAGTCGTCACGCCGTAGGGGATGGACAGTCCGCCGGCCGAAACCGAGGTGAGGCCTCCATCCGCCAGGATCACCGAACCGGTCGCGGGAGCGAACTGGACGCCACCCCGCGTCAGCGGGCTCTGGGCGCCGAGAGTCAGCGTGCCGAGGGGCGCGCGCAGGACGCCGCCCTGGACGATGCTGGAGGCCTGGAAGCTGAGATTGCTGCCGGCTGAGTAGGGTGTCGCCGGCGTCGTGGCGCTGGAGCGGCCTATCGCGATCAGGCCGTCGCCTGCCGTCGAGGTCACGGCGTAGGTCGAACCGGTCGTGGCATAGATCTGGCCGGCGACCAGGGAGAGGTCGCCATTGACGGCAAGGTGACCCGAAAGGCTTGGAGCCGGCGCCGCGCCTGGGATGGCGAACGCGGTCTCGTAGGGCGCGACACCCGTGAAGCGCAGGTCTCCGGCGACATTGAAACGGGCCTTGGCGACGGAGCGGTCGAACAGAACCGCGCCGCCCACGTCCATCGCTCCGGCGTCAAACACGACTTCACCCGCGCCGGGGACGCCGACGTTCGGGGTAGCCAGGCTCTGGAAGGCGCCGCCCAGCGAGATGTAGGCCGCCTTGATCCGCAGCGATCCGTTCGCGCCGATCACGGGAGAAAGGCTCTGGCGATAGGTGGCGTCGTTCAAGGACGTGACGCCGTCCCAGGTCTTTGAGGTCAGATAGAAGGCCGAGCCCAGCTTCAGGTCGACATCGCCTTCGCCCCGCAGCGAGCCTTGGACCACCAGGGTGTCGAAGCCCGCGGCCTCGATGGCCTGGGCTGTCAGGGTGTTGCGGGTGGGGGCGGCGCTGGCGTCGCTCGTCAGCACCAGGTCGGGCAGGGCCAGAACGCCGCCGGCCGCTTGCGCGGATCCGCCGTCGGCCCTGATGGTCGCGCCGGCGATGTTGCCGCCGGCGCCCATGTTCAGGACGCCGCCGTTGCTCCACTGCGTCGCCGGAGCGTAGTTTCCAAAGGCGCTGGGCTGGTCGTAGACGTCGCTGGCGCCCGAAAGATCGATCACGGCGCCCGCCGCGGCGTCGAGCGCCAGGCCGACGGTGTCTTCGCGAAGATTGGGCTGGGTGTCGCTGTTCGTGTAGGGCGAGACGCCGCCGATGGCGGGAGTGACGCCGACGATCGTGCCGGTGAGGCTTCTGGCCGTGGCGGTCTGCAGGGTTCCACCGTTCCAGAGTCGGCCGGTGACGACCTGACGGCCATCGGTCACGGCCGAGGCGTAGGGGTTGCGGATGCTGATGCCGGACAGGTCGGTCACGCTGCCGGCGTCGAGGCGCATTCCGACCTCGGCGTCCAGTTCGCCCAGCAGATAGACCGCGCCGCGAGCCACCTGGGCGTTGGTGCGGGTGGGGTCGATCCTGGAGATCGCGTTCGGGTCCACCGAGCCGTCCGCGCGGGTGCTGAAGATCTCGCTCAGGCTTCGCGCCGCCGTCACGGGGAAGGTAGTCGCCCCGGCGTAGAAGGCGGGAAGCGTGGCGCTCTGCACGACCTTGCCGCCATGGAGGCGAATGAGCCCCTGGTTGAGGATCTTGGAGGCGCCGATGGTCGAGCCGGGCGCGCCGATGATCTGGCCGCCTTGCGCGACCTTGAGTTCCACCAGGCCGCCGAACGTCAGGTTCACGCCCAGTTGGTCCCAGGCCTCCGATGGCGTGGCGGCCGTCAGGACGTCCGAGACCCGGCCGCCCGTTCTCAAGGCGATGAGCGCGGCTGTCTGTGCGGTGGTCGGGCGGATCGAATAGCGCGACTGGGTTAGGTTCAGGCTCTGACCGTTCCCGATCGTCAGGGTCTGGGTGGACAGCACGGCGTTGTAGCCGCCCAGTCCGCTCAGCGTGTTGGGCGTCAGCGACGTGCCGTACGACTTGATGTCGTAGGCGGCGAAGCCGCTTTGCGAGAAGAAGTCGAGGCCGAGGTTCGTGCCGGTCAGGGCGCGCCCCTCGCCGAAGGCGATGGAGGGCGTGGTCAGGCTGAATGTTCCGCCGCCGCCGAACCCGTGGGCCCGGATCGCGCCGCGGCCGATCGAGACCTTGGCGTCCATGGATCCGGGATTGACCGTCGTGGGCAGGCCGTCGAGGCGAATGCCTGGCCAGCCCCCGGCCTCCGGCGTGCCGGTCGGATTGTAGCCGATCTGGAAGTAGGTCGTGTCGTTGGTCAGGCTGACGTCGCCGCCGCGGGCAGTCAGCATCAGGCCGCCGTTCGACGTGACGTAGCCTCCGCTGGACACGTCGATCAGCGAGTGCTCGCCATCCAGCAGGATGCTGCCGCTGAGATCGACGTTCGTTTCCGGCGCCGAAGCGCTGGAGGTCGTCGCCGGATAGAGCAGCTTGCGGGCCGCCACGTTCAGCGAAACCTTCCCGCCGCCCGTGTAGGCCGAGCCTCGCAGGGCCTCTCCCGATGCGCCGTAGTCGTTGATCCACAGCCCCGCCGTGGACAGCGAGCCGTTGACGACGATGTCGTAGTCGCCGGGCTTGGGCGTGACGGCCTCGAAGATCGAGCCCATCCCATAGGTGGTGAGGTCGATGAGGCCGGAAGCCGCCGCTATGGACCCATCGACGGTGATCCGGCCACCTGTCGCGGCGCTGAAGACGCCGCCTGGCGAAAGAACCACCTCGGCGTCGCGCTCGACCGTCAGGCTGCCCGAGGTGGTGAGGTTCAATTGACCCAGGCCCATCTGCGCGAGGGTGTCGGCGCCGAGGGTCAGGGTTTTGCGGGTGTCGAGCGAAGGCAGCGAGTCTTCGGGACGGACAGGGATCAGCAGGTTACCCGAATTGTCGATCGATACGCTCTGGCCGAAGCGCAGGCCGTTGGCGAGCGTAGGGGTCTCGCCGTCGACGATACGGATGTCGCCGCCGCCGCTGACCGTGCTGGTTCCGTTGACCAGGCCCAGTTCCTGGATCGAGAGCAGACCCCCGACCGGCAACTGCGAGGGGGCGGCCTGGACGCGTCGCTTGTCGCCATGGACGGTGGTCGCTCCGGTGCCGAGCTGTGCGTCCTGACGCTGCACCAGGCCCGGGAAAGCGTCGGCGTACACCGTGCCTTCCAGCAACGGCTGCGAAGTCTTGATGGTCAGCGCGCCGGCGTCGCGGCCCTCGCTGTATCCGTCCTGGTAGCGCGCCCCGGTCAGCAGCGGGTTGGCGTAGGTACGGACTTCGTTGAAGCGCGGCTGGTCGTGGACGAAGCCGCTGTAGATGCCCACATAGACGCCGTTGGGGTCGGCCTGACTGATGTCGACGATCGCGCCGCTGATGTCGACCAGCTTGGTGGTGCGCACCATGCCGCCCTGGTAGTTGACCCAGCCGCCGCTGATGTCGATCTGGGCGCCTTTCTTGATGATGACGTCGGGAGCCTTGGCGACGCCGCTCGAATTGCGGGTGACGGCGGTTCCCAGCGTGACGTCGCCGCCCTTGGTCATCAGTTCGGAGGCCGTGATGCCGACCTGCTGGGCGTAGCTTGCCGCCGAGACCAGCGGCGAGCCGATCCAGGCGAAGCCGTCGTCACGCACGCCCGACAGCCGCGGGTCGAGATAGAGCGTCGCGCCGCGGAGGAAGCTGTTGCGTAGCGCCGGGGTGTCGGCCAACTCGTTGCCCTTGACGGGCGAGATGGTCACGCTGTTTCGCGACGCTGAGATCAGCACGTTCTTCAGGCCGGCGACGTCGATCGTCGCGCCGCTGTCGATGAAGATGCGCGAGCCCTCGCTGGTATTGCCCGCCTGGTCCAGATAGGTCGTGTCGATCCCCGGTGCGGCGCCGACCCCGACCTTGGCGCTTGGCGCGTAAATGAGGCTGCCCGACGCCATCTCGACGCTGGAGGTCGCGTCGCCGATGGTGATCCGGGAGGTCTTGAAATCGCTCAGCGACTTGAAGTCCTGGGGGATGGTCCCGTCGTCGTCCGGAGTGATGGCGATGATGCTGGTCGGGGCCAGGCGAATCTGGCCGCCTTGCAGTTCCACGTACCCGTTGCGGGCGACGCTGGTCGTGGCGGTGATAACGCCGGAATTGATCACCGCGCCCCCGCGCGCCGCCATCAGCGAAGCGTACCCCTCGCTGGACTGGATGACGCCCTTGTTCTCGACATAGAGGGCCGAGGCGTAAGCGTTATCTACGCTCGTGGAGACCTTCAGGCCGCGGATGTCGGGCGTGGCCGTGCCGGCTGCGCCGGTCGAGGCTTCGAGCCGCACGGTCCGGCCCGCCGCCAAGCTGACCTGGCCGCGATCGGCCGTCAGCGTTCCCGCATTGGTGATCTTTGGCCCGGCCAGGATGACGAAGCCGCCGGCGCTGGAGGTGATCTGAGCGCCGGCCTCGACCGTGATCGCGCCTTCCAGGCGGCTTTCATTGGTGATGACGTTGATCTGCTGGGCTGAAAGCGTGTCGGCCGCGGCCTGGCCGGCGGCGACCTGACTGGCTGCGCCCAGCAGGCCGAAGTTCAGGAACTCTTCGTTGCGATCGGCCAGGGAAAGGCTTTGCGTCGCGCCGTTCAGCACCCGCGTCTGGCGTCCGATCTCGAGCGTCGACGCCAGCAGGGAGCCGGTGTTGATCTGGGCGTTCTTGCCGAAGATCACGCCGTTCTGGTTGATCACCAGAACGGTGCCCTGGGCCTTGATCGAACCGAGGATCTGACTGGGCGCGGGCGCCTGGTCGGTCCGGCGACCAGTGGCGGGGTCCAGTTGGCCGACGACGCGGTTCAACACCACCCAATCCGGCTTGGCCACGCCATTCTGGCTCTGGTCGAAGTTCAGCGTGGTCTGGGCGCCGACGTTGAACGTCTCCCAAGAAAGCACCGCGCGCGAGGCGGTCTGCTTGACGTCGACCTGGATAGAGCCGTCGGCCTTGGTGGTTTGGGTCGGCAGGTTGGCCCCGGTCCACAGTGACAGGCCACTTCCGGCATTGTTCGAGGTGGGGTTGGCGACCGGCGCCAGGCCGCCGTGCGCCAATCCATTGGGCACGGTCGCGCCGCCGCTCGCCTGTCGTGCGGCGGCCTGGGCTTGCGCGGCGAGGGTGACGGCCTGCTGGGCCCGGGAGGCGTTCTGCAGCGCGCGGGCGGCCGCGGCCTGCTGGGCGGCGGTCTGGCCGCCCGTGGAGAGGCCAGGCACCACCGGAACCGCCACGGAAGGCGCTCCAGCGCCGGTGGCCGCGGGCAGGCTGGTCGCGCCACGCAGGGATGCGACCTGTCCCCAGGCGGTTCCGCCGAAGGCGGCGAAGACCAGAAGGCTTGCGCCGTGCAGGAGCTGAGCGCGAGCCCGCCGGGCGCCGGCCACTCCGAGGTTCTTCTGGGCGGTCATGCTAAATTCTCGCTGGTGCGGACGCGTTCTGGCGGGCGTTACTGAGGACGGGTTTCGGCCGGCGGACGTACGTCCAGGCGGCTGTCGTAGATGCGGTCGCCGAAGTCCTGTTCGAGCTTCTGGATGCGCACGCGATGCAGGCCAGTGAGGGGCTCCTTGCGGGCCACTACGTCGGCTACGCTGACGTTCGACAGGGCGTCGAGCACGTCCTTGGCCACGGCGACGGCCTGGTCATTCTTCTTGCGAGCGCGCTGCAGCGCCTCGTCACGGGCGCCGACCTCGACCTTGAGGCGGTCGCGCTCGGCGATCGCCTGATCGCGTTCGGCCTGCAACTTGGAGGTTTCGCTTCGCGCGGCCTGGGTTTCGGCGCGGGCCTGGCTGACGTCCTGGGCCAGGGCCTCGATGCGTCCGGTATCGACGACCGGCTCGGCCAGCTTGCGGCGGGTCAGGCGCAACTGGCCCTCGGCGGCTGCCAGTCTGCGCTTGAGTTCGTCGCGCTCCTTTTCGGCGGTGTCTTTCTGAGCGGTGAGGGCGGCCTGCCGGCTCTGGGCGCCGCGGAGTTCCGTGGTGACCGAGACCAGCTGGGTGCGCAGGCGATCCTCGAGGCTCTGGGCCAGGACCGGCGCCGCCGTCGACAGAGATGTCAGCAGGGCGACCGTAGCGATGGAGAAGAGGGGGCGCGCCATCGTCAGAACTTCACGTTCAGGTCGATCTGGCCGACGTCGATCGACAGCGGCGGCCCCGACACTTCCTTGGCGCTGAGCCAGCGGGCCTCGATATTGGCGCCCTTCATCACGCCGACCGTGGCGGTGATGAAGTAGCCCTTGGCGTTGGTCCCGCCGAGGTGGAAGTCGGAGTCCGTGTAGGCGTCGATCATCGAGTCGGCGGCGATGTGCTTGTAGCCGCCGGTCAGGCTCCACTCGCCCAACCTGTCGGGGCTGCGGTCGCCGTACATCGCGCGCAGCATGAAGGCGTTGGGCCCGCTGCGGAAGCGCGGGGCGGGCGTTCCCGCCGGGCGCTGGGCGCAGACGTTGGTGTCGCCGCTGCCCACGACGGTGATGATGTTGTTCACCGGCAGGCCGGCCTGACCGTAGCGACAGGCGTCGCGGTAGCGATAGGCCGTGTTGCGCACGTAGTCCGCCGTCAGGGTCAGATTGCGCGTGCTCGACAGCTTCAGCCTGAATTCGGTGTTCAGGTTGAGCAGGTCATAGTCGAACAGAAGGCCTGCGAACTGAGGATTGGGCGCCAGGCCCTGCGGCAGGGACGGGTCGGGGACGACATTGCGGATCAGGAAGAGCGTGTTGCCCTTCTGCATGAAGGCCGGTCGGGTGAAGTCGGTCGAGCATTCGCGCGCGCCGGCGTACAGGAAGCAGGGTTCGGACAGCAGGCCGCGATCGTACTGGAACTGATAGAAGGCCGCGCCCACGCGCCAGTCGAAACGGCTGGTCTCCCAATCGACATAGCCTTGGCCGCCGAACATCCACTTGGTCTTCACGCCCATTTTGTTGGGGTTGTTGGCCGGGAAGTCGCCGTCCTGATAGTCGAGCAGGAAGGCGCCATAGACGCCGGTCAGGGTCACGCCGTGGTCGGACAGCAGCCCGATGCGGGCCCGGGCGGTCCCGCCGTCGAAGTTCAGGTCCGGATCGTAGAGGAGATCGGTGGTGAAGAAGGGATTGGGCATGCGTCCGACGGCGGCGCCAATCCACGGCTGCGGCCGAAACTCGACGAAGGCCTGGTCCAGCCAGAGCGATTTCTTGGTGAGCCCTCCGCCCATGATCTGCGAGGTCGAGACCGGCGTGTTGTTCTGACCCGAGGCGATGCGCAGCTTGGCGCTGAGCTGATCGGAGATCTGGGCGTTGACGGCCAGCCGCGCGCGCAGCGACAACTGATTGTAGCGATCCTTGCGAGTGTTGAGGAACGGCAGGCCGCCGGGATTGGTCAGATCGTTGATATCGGTGGGGCCATTGGCGTTGAGGGCCGCGAAATTGATCAGGCCCTCGCCGGGCTGACTGGCTGTTGGGCCAATGTTCGACTTTGAATAGACCTCGAACTGGTCGCGCATGCGCAGGTCGCCGCTGATGGAGATCCGATGCGTCCATTCGGGGATCTGGTTCGGTTGCGCCCAGTTCTCGGTCTTGGCCTGCGTCATCACCTCCTGGCGGATCTCGTCACGGATCTGGTTTTTGACGATCTCGGGAACGTAGGGGATCCGCGTGACGCCCGCCGCCGGCGGAGGCGAGGTGGCGATCGGCGCGGCGGCCTTGCCAGCGGCGGTGTCGCGCTCGGCTTGAGCCAGCAGTTCGTCGGCCGCGCTCTGGGTGACGACGCCTTGCTTGACCAGCAGGCGCAGCAGGTTGACGCTGAGCTGGTCCGAGGGCGCGGTTTCCGCCATCGCCGGGGTGACGGCGATACTTGAGGCGAGAAGGCCGGCCAGTGCGGCCCCGCCAGCGAGGCGAAGGCGCGCGTTGGTCGCTAGAGTCATTCTGATCCCCCAAATGGTCGGCTGGCGGGCGGCGGACGAGGTCATGTCTTTCGACCTCTCAGGCTCACGCGGGCCGGGAACTTGATTTGCGGCGGCGGCGCCTGGTCGACGCGGCCGACGGATTGGATGGCGGCGATCAGCGCCTTGTCGGTGCGCTCGTCGCCGCTGGAACGAAGGATGCCGACGCGCGCGATGGAGCCGTCCGGCCGGATCCAGATCTGCACCTGAGCGGTGAAGGCCAGGCGGTTGATCCGGCTGTCGGCCTGGACCGCGCGCTGCAGCACCGCGTCGAGGTATCGGGCGTAGCCGGCCTCGGCGAAGCCGCCGGCGCCGCCGCCCGGCGTGTCGGATCCGTTCGGATCGCCGCCCACGGCCACCCCGCCGCCCTTGCCCGCGCCTACACCGAACGCATCCGCGCCGGCCTGTGGCGGACCATTGATGGTCAACTGCCGTGGAGCGTCGGTCTTTGGGGCCGGGTCCGGCCTGGGCGTGGGGGAGGGGACCGGCGTCTCCACTACGGTCTTCTCGGGTTCGGGCGGGCGCTCCTTCGGAGGCGGCGGAGGCGGGGGCGGGGGAGGCGCCAGTGCGATCAGCGGCGGCGCCGCCGCCTCACGACGGACACCCGAGGTATCCGAGGCCAACCGCCAGACGCCAGCCGCCAGGGCCGCGACCACCACGATCGGCACGCCGATCCGGGCGACCTTGCCCAGGCGCTCGCGCAAGTCGGGCTTTGAATCCTGGACGGTCACGGCCTCAACCCTTCTCCGGGCGACCGGTGACCAGGCCGACCTGAGTGAGTTCGAGCCGGCGCAGCAGGTCCAGCACGTCCATCACCTTCTGGTACTGGACGGCGGCGTCGCCCTTCACCACCACCGGAAACTCCGGTTCGGCGGCCTTGGCGCTGCGAAGGCGCTCCTCGAGGTCGGCCATCGTCACCGGATAGGCGTCCAGGAAGACGTCGCCGTTGTTGTTGACGGTGATCGCCTTGGTCTTGGGCTTGGCCAGGCTGGCGGCGGAACTGGCCTTGGGGAGATCCACCCGGATGCCCTGGACCGAGGCCGTGGTCATGATGATGAAGATGACCAGCAGCACGTAGGCCAGGTCGAGCATCGGCGTGATGTTGATGTCGTCGTAGGGCTTGTCTTCGTCTTGGACCTGCATGGCCGTATCTCCCGAGCCGCGCGGTTATTCGGCGGCCTGGGCGTAGCCCGGGTCGCTGTACTGCTCGGAGATGCGGGTGATGAACTCGTCGACGAACACCTGCATGTTCGCCTGCACGGCCTTGTTGCGCGTGAGGATGTAGTTGTAGCCGAACAGGGCGGGGATCGCGACGCCAAGGCCCGCGACGGTGGCCAGCAGGGCGGCCGAGATGCCGGGGGCGATGGCGTTGACGTTGACGTCGCCGGCCGCGGCGATGGCGGCGAAGGTGATCATCACGCCGACCACTGTGCCCAGCAGGCCCAGGAACGGCCCGCCGGAGATCGAGATCGTCAGCAGCACCATGGCCTTGGCCAGTCGCTGGGTTTCACGAACATAGGCGGCGTCCATCAAGGCGCGGATCACCTGGATGGCCTCGGCGCGGAGGATCAAGCGTCCCGAGCCGCGCGAGCGGCGCAGGATCTCTTCGGCGCCGGCCTGATAGAGGCGCAGCAGAGAGGAGTCGCGCAGCGGGCGGGCCTCGGCGGGCGACAGGTTCGTCATGGCCAGCATGTCTTCGCCATGCTCGCGGAATTGGCGCAGGAAGCGGTCGTTGGCGCGGTCTGAGGCGTTCACGAAGCGGGTCTTGGTCCACATCACCCACCAGGACGCGGCGGCCATGATGCTGAGGATCGCGATCACCACCCAGGCGTCGACCGTGACCGACTTGATGATCACGCCGAAGTGGCCAAAGCCCATGCCCGACTGCTTTTCGTCGGCTTCGAAGGCGATCAGGCGCGACTCCGGTCCTTGCGAGGCGGCGTCGAGCTGAAGCTGGGCGGCCGAACGGGCCACGCGCGAGAAGCGGGCCTCGTCGATCCCGCCCTTCAACGGCTGGAGGTCGCCGCCCGGCAGGTCGCCGCCGATGGCGATAGGACCGGAGAGAGCGGGCAGGACGGTCGCTGCCTGACCGACGGACTTGCCGTCGACGTAGAGGGTGACGGTCGCGCCATCGGCGACGAGGGCCAGGTGGCTCCAGCGGCCCTGGGCCAGGGGCGTCGCCGCACTGACCGTCTGGCCGCCGGCCTCGATGAAGGGCGCGCCGTTATCCAGGCCCAGCGCCAGGACGTCGCCAGCTTCACGGCGAGCGAAGACGGCCGCGCGCGGCTGCAACTCGTCGGGGCGCACCCAAGCGCTGAAGGTGAAGCGCCCGCCGGGCTGGATCGTCAGCGACGGCGAAGCGCCGATGATCATCGGGCCCGCGCCGGTGAACACCGCGCCTGAGCCGATGGCAGAGGCGTCCTCGAAGGCCGCGGGAGCGGTCTGAGCGACGTTGGCGTAGGCCGTGCGATCCTTGGGGGGCGCTTCGCGGGCGCCGTCGAAGTGGTAGACGGCCGTGTAGTCGGCGTCGAAGGAGCCCTTGGCGTCGTCGCCGACGGGGGTGTCCTTGGCTCCGTAGTAGAGCCAGATGGACTGCGTGGCGCCAGCCTTCACCTGCGGTGCGTCGATCCAGATCAGCGCCACGCCCAGCAGCGGGTCGAAGCTCTCGATATGGAAGGCCAGCGGGGTTTTGTCGTCGGCGGCGACGATGCGGATGTCGGCGCCGTTCGGAGCCGCGTCGGCGAAATTGAAGTTGCCGCTGTGCAGGCGCACCAGCACAGGCGTTCGGCCCACGTCCGCCTGGAGGTCCACGCCTTTGGGCGTGGTGTCCAGGTCCAGCCGGGTGCGATAGGGCCACTCCTTCTTCCACCAGGCCATAGCGGCGGTGGGGGCCGTGGTCGCCGCCAGGGCGACGATGAGGCCTATGGCCGTCAGCAGGATCTGCACGGTCCTGCGGGGGGCGCTCGCCAAGGGACGCATGTCTAGAACTCCGCTTTCAGGCTGAAATTGACGTAGGCCCGGTCGCCGCCGCCGCGGCGGGTAGGACCGTTCTTCAGGGGGAAGGCGGCGACGATGTCGCCGTTGAGGCGTTCCAGCAGCTGGAAACGGGTTCCCAGGCCGGCGCTGTAGATGAGGAGGTCCTGCTTCTGGTCCTCGGCCGGCGCCAGGACCCAGAGGCTGGCGGCGTCGATGAAGCCATAGGCTCGCCAGTCGCGCAGCAGCGCGGGGTGCGCCTCCAGCAGGGCAGGGCTGCGGAGCTCGAACGACAGGTTCACGCCGTTGTCGCCCAGGGCTTCGGCGGCGAGGAAGCCGCGCACGCTGGAGGCGCCCCCGGCCGAGAACTGTTCGCTCGAAACCAGCGGGCTGTCGGCGATCTGGCCGGAAAAGCGGCTGTTAAGCTGCAATCCCAGCGGCAGCGGCTGCAGTTGCTCAAGATCGACGTTGACGCGAAGGAAGTTGGCTCGGGCGTCGAGCCGCTTGGTCTGGAAGCCGTCATCGTCGTCGCCCAGGCCGCGCAGGGCGGCGGTGACCGACAGGCTGGCGGTGGTGACGGTCTTGGCCTGTCGGCGCAGGGTGTAGGTCGCCGTCAACGGCCAATAGTCGACCCGACCGGGGCTGACCTTCTCGTCGGCCAGGCGGGCCAGATCATAGAAGTGCTTGTAGTCCACTCCCACCGACAAGCTCTGGCTGATGTCGTGGAAGGCGGCGAACTGGTAGAGGCCGCGCAGGCCGACCGTGGCGCCCTGGCCCAGCACGTTCACGCCGCCGATGGTGGCCACGTCGCTGTCCGATTTGAAGCCGAACGCCAGCACGCTCCAGGGCGTGCCCCAGATCGGCGCGACATAAGAGGCCGCGTAGACTTGGGAGTCGTCCGGACGTTCGGGCGCGACGAGATAGGTCAGCGAGAGGGTGTGGCCCTTCTGCCAGAGGTTCTCGTAGCGCAGATTGGCGTTCAGCCGCAGCGGCTTGGTCGAGGCGCTGCGGTCGTTGTTCAGCTCGAGCGAACCGTGCAGCGGCGACTGGTCCGTGACCTGGAGATCGACGTCCAGCGTGCCCGGCGCGGCGCCAGGGCGGACAAGCGGCGTGACCTGGCGAGCGGGGAGCCGGTTGGCTTCGGTGATCTCGGCCTGGGCCTGGTTGAAATCGGCCACCTTGCCCTCGGTCAGCGAGGGGATCGCCTTTCGCACCTCGTCGAGCGCCGAGTACTTCGCGCCGGTCACGCGAACCCGTCCGATCGGGGTCTCGATCACCTTCAGTCGCACGACGCCGTCGGCGACGGTCTGTCGCGGCACCTCGACCACGACCGACTGATAGCCCTTGGCGTGATAGGCCGCTTCCAGCGCCTGTTGCGCGGCCGCGACGTCCGCGCGGGTGCGCTCCGGGCCAAGGTGCGGATAGATCGCTCGTTCCAGGCTCTGCTGATCCAGCAGGGTGGCGCCTTCGACGTCGATAGCGGCGATGTCGAAGCGCGGTTCAACGGGATCGGCGGGCGTCGCCGGGGTCTGAGCCCAGGCCTTGGTCGTCGAGAGGATCGCCATGCAGGCGCATGCAGCCAGCCAGACGCGTCGATCGCTCGCGCATGACCTGCGCGATGCGTGCCGGCGGTCAGCCGACAATGCCCTCTGAAGCTTGCGCACCTAGACTCATCCCCCGGCAGAGGAACGGCTATGGCAGGTCGCTCCTCAGTACTCGATGACCGGCCTTGCGGCCGGTTAAGTAAGCGCTCGCAACATTGAGCGCCCGGAAGCTATCGCTTCCGGATGGGGTGAGTATCGGCGCGCGACTTCGTGTTAATAAAGCGCGACGATATCTGCCGCCAATCCGTGAGGATTGGCTTGCTGATCTCATCTTCCATCGTGAAGAAAGACAGTGGGAGCGTCGCGTCGCGACAGGATATGTCGTGAACTTTTTGCGTCAGTGTCAGCTGAGCAGCACCAAGCCGCCCGGCAATGCGGTGATCTGGGCGCCGGTCAGGCGGCGCACCTGATCCAGGGCGCCGTCGATGCGGCTGATCTGGAAGACGCCGAACACTGGGCGGCGTGCAAGAGCCGGGTCGACCAGAACGATCTTGCCTCGGCGGTAGCGATTGATCTCCTCGACGACCTGTTGGAGTGGAACGTCGCGGAACACGATCTGTCCCTTCAGCCAGGCGCCGACCACGCCGGGGTCGATGCTGCTGATGGCGCTGAGGCCTCGCCGATCGTAGGTGACCTGGCGTCCGCCCGTCAGGGTGACGGCGCGGTCGTCGCGGCTAACACGAACCTCGCCTTCGAGACAGGTGACGCAGACGGAACCGCCGTCCTGGCGGATGTTGACGCGCCCGGCGGCCATCGTGGTTTCGCCACGCGCGGCCTTGATCACGATCGGGGCGTCGGCGCTGATCGCGGCTTCTCCCGACAGGAGTTGAAGCTCGGCGCCCTTGGGGGTTCTGCGCAGGGCCGCGCGGGTATCGGTGTTCAACTCGGCCGACACGCCCCGGGCGATGTCCAGGCTGCGGCGCTGGCCCTTGGCCACGCGGTAGTCGGGGTGTTCCCCGGTGACAGTGGGCCACAGATCGTTGGACGAGCGAAGGGCGGCGTAGCCGACCAGGGAAGCTGCGACGCCGCCACCGATCAGGGTTCTGCGTGAGATGGATGGGCGCCGCGCGGCGATGACGCCCTGCGCCGAGGTCGGTTGGGGCGGCGGGAGACGCGCGGACTGCGGCGCGCCTGCGGTCCTGGCGACCTGCTCGCGGGTCTCGAGGGCGGCTGCTCGCACGGCGCGCCGGAAGCGGATCGCCCCCGCGAAAGCGGCTTCGTGTTCGGGGCTTTGGGCCCGCCAGCGAGCAAGATCTTCGGTCTCGGCGCTCGACATCTGCCCCGAAAGCAGCCTGTTGACCCATTCGAGGCTCTGAATCTCAAGCGGATGGAGCGCTGCGGCGTCGGTGTTGGGGGCGCTCATCGGGTCCGCATGGTTTCTCGACGCCGGGGGCAACGGCGGTTCAAGGCTCGCATTTCATAACAGCTCTATTGAGAAGACAATCGAGCCAGCGAAATGCGACGCTCGCCAGAGCCATTTTCCTTGCAAAAGCTGCGGACGAACAAGGTGGCCTGTTCGAGCTCGCGCTGGATGGTGCGCAAGTGCACCCCATAGCGCAGGGCGAGATCGGCGTGGGGCACGCCGTCGACCCACGAGGCCTCGAAGATCTCGCGGCGGCGCGCGGGCAATTCGGCGAGCGCCCTTTGCATCAGCGCCATTTCAGAGCGGGCTTCGGCGATCCGGGCGGGATCGGGCGCTTCATCTGGAACCGCCGCGAGGGCGTCGATCTCATCGAAGTTCAGGTAGCGCCTTTCGACGACGCCCTTGTTCTTGGCGATGTTGATCGCCGTGCGAAATATGTAGCCGTCGGGATTGTGTATCGGCATGTCGCCGCCAACCCGCTCAAAACGCATATAGGTTTCATGTACGATCTCGCGCGCGAGATCTGCCGACCCAAAGCGTTTAGTCAGTCGTCGGACAAACTCTTCATATCGAGAGAGTAGTCTTCTGCGCAGGTTTGCCCATGTGTCGGACATTGGTTGCTCGGCTACTCGAAACGGTCAGCGAAATACTACTTACGATCGTGTATGTAAAGCTCATCAACTTGGCCTTTTGGGCGCGGGTCGCGGCGAGTGGTCAGGCGGGGGTGAACGAGACGGGAAGTTGCACCGTCAGGCGGTCAGGCAGGCCGGTGGGGATGGGCGGCAGGGGTTGGGCGCGCAGCACCGTGTCGACCGCGGCGTCGTCCAGGGCCGGGACGCCAGAGGTATGGACGATCCTCACCTCGGTGACCGAGCCATTGCGGGTCAGCCCGAACAGAAGGTGCACGGCGCCGCCGATGCGGGCCAGATTGGCCGCATCGGGGTACTGACGATAGACGCGGATATGGGCGAGCAGGCGGCGGCGGTACTCTCGGCTGGCGGAGTCCAGTCCCGGGTCCCGCGCCAGCGCGGGTTGCTGGGAGGTTTCGAGGCCGCTTGCGCCCTCGATCGGGGCTGTTCCAGAAGATTGCGATGTGGTGGTGGCAGCAACGGGGTCTGTCAGCAGAACGTCCGTGGGTGCGAGCGTGTTCTCCACGGCCTTTCGCTGGCGGGGCGCGGGCGAAGAGGCGGCCGTCGAGGCGAAAGCGGATGCATCCACCAAGCTGATCTCGACGGACGGGGTGTCTGCCTGGCTCGGGGTCAAGGACAAATCCTCACCCTCGGGAAGCCGGACCAGCGACAGAAGCGCGAGCACGTGCAGGCCGATCGAACAGCCTATGCCCAAGGTGCGAGGGGAAACACGTCCGCGGGGTCGTGTTGAAGACGGCTCGGCCGCCACGGTCGCGGCCGTCGAAGATCCGGGAAAGAGGGTCTGTTGGGCCGTCACCGCGAAGCGATATCATGCAGGATGCAACGCTCGTGTGACGATTGTGACGCCTTTTTCAACGTAGGGGTGAGGATTGTACGCGAATGGTAACGGGCTGCGGCATGCCCTCGGGCGGAGGGGCGGGCAGCAACAGGTTCTTCAGCACTTGGCCAAGCAGGGCGTCGCGATCGGCGTCGCCGGTCGAGATCGCCGGTGCGGTCTGGACGATCCGGCCGGAGGGGGCGATCCAAAGCCGCAGGACTGTAGAGTAGTCGCCCAGCGCCGTACGCCTGTCGGCCCGCAACGCCGAACGCACTGCTTGCTGCACCACCCCGCCATAGAGAGGCCAGGTCGGCGGTACGGCGGCCTGGGATGCAACGATCGGCGTGGCCTCCACCTCCAGCGTGTCCAGCTCCAGGAGCGGGCCTTTAGCGGGCTCGGGGCCGACCGCCGCCGGAGGCCCGCCGGCGCCGAGCGGGGCAAGCAACACGTCGCCGCCGGCGGAGAAGCGGGCCTCCAGACCCGACCCAGCGAGGAGTTTCGCGAGGGCTTCCTGCGGGGTCAGCCGTCCTTTTGCTCCAGGTGAGCGAAGTCCGCTATCGGGAGGGCGGTCGTAGAGGATCTGCAATCCGCTGACGGCGGCGTACGCCTCGAGGGCGGCGCTCAACGGTTGTGCGGGAATATCGTAGAGCGCGCGTCGGTCGGCGCGCTGCGCGGGCTGGTGAGATGTCGCGGCGGGAGCCGGCGTCGTTGCGACCAGGAGGCAGAGAAGGGCCCAAGCGCCCATTCCGCGCGTCGACTGCAGCAATCTCTGACGTCGCGCGGACATGCGGCTGGATTCGACCTGTACTGAGGCGCGCGGACGTCACGCGAACGATGCATCGGCTGTCTAACAGAATAATGCGCGATGATATCGTTGGGGGAGCGGATGATTGTGGCGGCCGGTTGGTGCCTCGCCGGCGGCGTGGCGGGGCTCGTCGCCCACGTGACGGCCCAGCGACTGGCCGTGGTCCCGCTGGCCGTGCCTGCCTGGGTGGCGGCGTTCCTGGGCGGCGTGCTCGCCCCTTGGGGCGTCGCCCAGGGGAGCGGGGTGGCCATGGCGGTTGTTTCGATTGCGCTGCTAGGCGTGCTGCTGGCCTTGGCCCTCGTCGATCTGACGGTTCTTCGTCTGCCGGACCTTTTGACCTTGCCCCTGGCGGGGAGCGGCGTCGCCTGGGCGGTTGTGGTGGGCGAGCCGGTCGTACCTCGATTAATCGGAGCCGTGGCGGGCTACTCGGCCATAGCCTTGTTGGCCAGGGCATACCGGCGATGGCGAGGGCGCGAAGGCGTAGGCCTTGGCGACGCCAAGCTGCTGGCGGCCGGCGGGGCGTGGCTGGGATGGCAGGCCCTGCCGCTGGTCGTGCTCTTGGGGTGCGCGCTGGCCCTGTCCTGGAGCGGGGCGCGCGTGGTTGGGCGGGGCGTAGCCAGTCTGGCGGCGCCGCTTGCCTTCGGGCCCGCCCTCGCAGCGGGTATCTGGATCGTCTGGTGCTTGCGGGCGGCCGGCCGGATCTGAAGTCAGTAGACGGCTCGGATCCAGTAAGGGGCGGCCTCGACGCCGGTGAACTCCACGACGATCTCCCGCTGGAACTGGTCTCCCCGCGCGTTGCGGGCCATAGCCCGGATCGTCACCGGTCGACCCGCCACGTCCTCGCGTGGGGCGATCTCCTGCCTGGGGCGTTGCCCGGCGGCGACCCAGCCCTGCCGGATGGAGTCCGGCGAGAGGTCGCCGGACTCCCGCATGATCCGCAAGGCCAGGGGAGAGGCCAGGCGTGGTTCGAAGTCGCGTCCATCGCCATGGACGGTGACCGCGGGTCTCAGGCGCTTCACCCAATCGGCGCGCACGCCGGGAATGAGCGCCATTTCATCGACCGTGGTGAACCGGCCGAAGATCGGACGCAGGCCGCGTGCGGCGTAGTCCATCGGTCTTGGCCCTTCCGGACGCACGACGCCGTCGCGCCAACCCAGAAAGCCGGCGACCGCACGGTCAAGCTCGGCTCCGGTCGCGCCTACGGCCTCGAACATTCGACGGACGCGCGCCTCGGAAAGGCTGTTGAGCGGCGCCTTGCCGCGCTCATCCTCGAGCGCGATGGTGACGACACAGTCGTCGAAATCTAGTTCGCGAGGTCGGCCGTCGGCGAACCAGCGCCTGGCGTCGTTCTCGTCGCCCAAGTGATGGATCGCTGTGGCGACGCCGGCGTCGGCGGCGGCTTCCAGCCGGGCGCGGACGAGGCCCGCGTCGAGGCCGGCGACCGCCGCGCGGTCCGAGGCCAGAACCGTGTAGGAGAGGTAGGCGAACAGCATCAGCGCGCCCAGCGCGGCCACCATGGCGAAGCCGTTCTCGCCGGCGCGCGCGCTCATGGCTCGAACTTCGGCGGCGTGGGCGTGATCGCCCGGATCTTGCGACGCAGTTCGTCCGCTACCCCGTCGGCCTCGACCGTGTTGCGGATGACGTGGGGCGTCAGCAGGACCAGCAGTTCGGTCCGTGCGCGCTTGTTGTCTCGTGACCCGAACAGGGCGCCGGCCAGGGGGATCGCGCCGAGAAGCGGCACGCCCGCGCGGGCCTTGTTGGCGTTGTCGCGGATCAGGCCGCCCAGGGCGATGGTCTGGCCGTCCTGAACGGCGATGGAAGTGGCGATCTTGCGAACCGAGATCGTCGGCGAGTCGATCTTCGAGGTCGAGGTGGGCGAGACGTCGCTGACCTCCTGGGCGATGTCGAGCAGCACCAGTCCGCCGCTGTTGACCCGCGGCGTCACCTTCATCAGCACTCCGGTGTCGCGATAGTCGATGCCGCTGACCAGCGAGACATTGTTGACCGCCGAGCCCGTCGAGATCGGCACCTGGTCGCCGACTTCCAGCGAGGCCGTCTGGTTGTTGATGACCAGCAGGTTGGGCGACGACAGCACCTCGACATGAGTGACGCTGGACAGGGCGCTGATCGCCGCGGTCACCGAGCCCGTGCGCAGGCTGTATGTGAAGCCGGGGAACATGGAGGCCGGCGCGGCGCCTTCGCCCTGACTGAGCGCGTATTGGTTGCCGTTGACCCTGAAGAACCACTGGCTGCCGTAGCGCAGGGCGTCGTTCAGGGTGACTTCGGTGATCGCCACCTCGATCATCACCTGCATGGGAACGACGTCGAGCTTGCGAAGGGCGTCTTCCAGGATCGCGTATTCGCGTGGCGTCGCGAAGGCGACGACGGCGTTGTTCGTCTCGTCGCTGGTGATCGTCAGCGGGGAGTCGAGACCGCTGACGCGCAGCGACTGGCCGGCGGGCGCCGGCGCCTGGCCCGGGAGGGTCTGGCCGGCGGGCAGGCTTGTCTGGGCGTTCTGCATCTGGGCGATCAAGCCGCCCGACCGTTGCGCATCCGCGCCGGATGCGGTGTCCTGGGCGCCGGCCGCGCCCCCGCCGAAGGCGGCCGCCAACACCTTGGCCATGTCCGCGGCGCGGCCGTTCTGGACCCGGTAGACGTAAAGCCGGCGTTCGGTCGAGCGACCCTCGTGGTCCAGCACCTCGACCCAGCGCCGAACGTCGTCGAGATATTGTCGCTGGGCCGATATGGCGATGATCCCGTTCAGCCGCTCCATGGCCAGCAGCCGCACCATCCCCGAGGTGGGCGCGCCCGGCGCGTTGATCAGCTTCTCCAGTTCCGGAGCGATCAGGCGGGCGTCGGTGTTCTGCGGCACGTAGAGCGCGAAGCTCATGCCGCGCAGCCAATCGACGTCGAACTGCCGCACGAGATCGCGCATGGACTGCCGCTGTCCCGTCGAACCGGCGATCGTCAGGGTGGAGCCCGTCGGGTCGGCGGCGACGATGACGCCGGGTACGATCGGGTCCAGCAGCTTGCGCAGTTCCTCGGCGTTGGCGAAGCCAAGGGTCAGCACTTCCGAGCCATAGCCGGCCTGCGAAGGGGCAAGAACAGCGGACTGGCCGCGCGCCTCGGCCAGCGGCGTTACGGTGTAGGTTCCGGTCGACAGAACCAGAGCGAAGCCCGCGTTGCGCAGAGCGTCTTCGGCGAGGCGTAGTGCATCGACGGCCGCCACGGGGTGGGGCGTGACCAGGTTCACCTTGCCTTGGGCCGAAGGACTCACGGCGTAGCGAAGGCCGAGGGCGTCGCCGAGGACGGCCCTGGCGAAGTCGCGCACCTCCACTCCCGGCAGGTTCAGCGACACCGGTCCGGGGCGCAGTGCAGGCGGCGGGGCCGTCGCTGCGGCGGGATAGCCGCCGGCGCCGGGCAGCACCGTGGCGCGCACCGCGGGCGGCGAGGCGTCGGGCGCGACCTGAAGCGTATTGGCTGCGACGAGGCTCGGGCTCAGGCTCGCCAGGCAAAGTCCGGCGGCGAAGGAAGATCTGGCGATCACGGCTTGGAACTCTCGGCGTTGGCGGCGAGGGAAAGGGTGACGGCGCCGTCCGGGCCCGCCAGACGGACGCTGCTCGGCTTGACGGTCACGAGCTTCCAGCCGGCGACGCGCTCGCCGCGCTGGACGACCTGCGTCACGCCGTCGGCCCCGCGGATGACGGCGCTGGCCGAGCGAGGGCTCAGGGCCACGCCCAGCAGCGACAGGCTGCCGGAGGGTTGCGCCGCACCGGCCGTGACCGCTGCGCCCTTGTCGGCGTTGATCCTGTTTGGCGCGAACACCGGCGCGGTCAGGATCGCGGCGTAGGCAGGCGTGGGCGCTGTCGCGAGAGGCTTGCTCCGGCGCGGCGCAAGCCCGCCGGGGTCGGCCGGCATACTGGTGTCGGTTGGACCAAGCCCTTGTGCTAGCAGGCCCAGGCCGAGGGCTACGCAGGCAAGCGCGGGAAGCATTTCTCCGCTACCGCGCCGGGGCCACGCGGACGAGAGCCGAAACCTCGATGCGGACCTCGAGGGGCTCGGAGCGTCCGGATTGGAGGGAGCGATCGGCTCCGACCATGACGTATTCGACGACGAGATAGGGGGGCTCATCTTGCAGTCGCCTCAGGCTCTGGTCGAGTTGGGTCAGGGTGATCTGGGCGTCCGCGCCGGCCCCGACGGATCCGGGAGGAAGGTTGGTCCGCACCTCCTGCAGAGCCGTGACGGCGCCTCCGCTTTCGGTGAGGGCCGCGCCGAGGCGCTGCTTGAGGGCCGCCGCCGCCGCCGCGGTGCTTGGCGCGGTCACGTGATAGAGGCGAGCGCTGCGGCGTTGTTCCAGCGCCGCGTCCCGGAGGGCCGGGACCGAGGCGATGAGCCGTTCGTTGCGTCGCCAGTCCGCGAGCATCGTTTCTCGTCGCTGGCGGCGTTCGTCGAAGCCATGCAGCAGGGGCGCAACGATCAGAAGCCAAGCCAGGGCGATCGCGGCGGCCAGCAGGCCGAGCGCCAGGATCTTCCTTTCGCGCGGGGTCATTGGCTTCATGGGCGCCTCTTGGCGTCGGCCATCACGTCGAACGCCTCCTGGCCGCCGGGCGTGCGGGTGGGCATGTCGGAAAGCAGAGAGCGCGGATTGTTCAGGCTCGGCTCCTTGCTCAGCGCCTCGGTCAGGTCAAAGTCGGGTTGCTTGAAGCCGACCAGCCGCAGGGACCGGCCGTTCCATTCCATTCTCTGCACCCACTGTCCGGAGGGCAGGGCGCGGGTGACGGCGTCGATCACCCGTAGCGGGTCGTTGGCGGTTCGACGGGCCAGCCGTCCCGCCCGCAGCGCTCGCTCGGTTTCGACCGTGTTTCGCAGCCTGTTGACCAGAGCCACGGTCGGCCGTTGGAGCGCGAGCGCTTCGGCCACGCGATTGGTCTCGGCCATGTCGCGCGCGATCGCCGCGGCGACGTTCAACGCCGCCAGTCCGCCGCAGATGATCCACCAGATGGCCATGCGTCGACGGTTGGTTCCGCCCGCCCGGCCCTCTCGCGCGCTGCGGGCAAGATCCGGCGGGGGGGCGGCGCCGTCGACGGCGGGAACCATCCTGGCCACGTCCAGGCCCAGTCCTTCAGCAGCGTCGAGCAGGGCGTGGGCGGTCTCCCGGCGAGCAACGACGAGGCGCGCGTTCCGGGTTTCCGTTCCAGGCGGAGCCTTCAGCAAGGCGATCTCGAAGAAGACCTGCTCAGGCTTGAAGGGGGTGTAGCGATCGAGATTGAGCGCCATCAGACGACGCAGATCGCCCACCGGCAGCGACGGGACCGGCAGGTCGGACACGAGGGCCTGGTCCTCGGTCAGCCTCAGGTCGACCCGGCGCGGTTTCGGGCCGGGCGTGTCGAGTATCGCGACGACCTGGTCTCCCCGCCAGAGGCGAGCGATGGGCGGATCCGCATCTATATCCAGTTCGGCGACGGGGCGGTCGCCGGCCCGCCGAGCGTTTAGAGCCGGCGTCATTGCGGCCAGCTCCTCGCCCCACCAGCGCAGACCATCCGCCAACCAGCGGCCGATCGTGCCCAGATCGGCGTTCAGAACCTGTTGTGGGGTCATCGGCCCTTGCACCGTTTGGAGACGCGGTCGAGCGCGCACTCGGTGTCGATGTTGGCGAGCGGTCGGATCAAAAGTTCCGGCCAGACGCGGCTGTCACCAGGGGCGAAGGCGAGGCGGATCCGCACAAGATCGGGGCGTGAAGCCTGCTGGCTCCAGCGGGGGCGCCAGCGCGCCGTCATGTCCGGCTGAGCGGCGCCGAAGTAAGCCAGGTCGAGCGAGCGTACGCCGGTGAGCAGCACCTGGCGGTCCGGCCAACCCCTTTGATCGAGGGCCATGCGGTCCCGGGATTCGAGCATCAGGCGCGATTGGGCGTCCAGGCTCAGGCGGTAGCGGCGAAGCCCCCCGGCGCCTTGGGCCGATGTCCCGGGGGCGACAAACTCGACCTGGGCGGAAAGGCCTTCGAAGTCGGGACCCGGAGGACGGCGGTCGTACATCGTCACCGGCGCGGCCCTCTGTAGACGCTCGTGCAGCGTTTGACGGGCGATTTCGAGCGTTTCGGCGCGGTCCAGGACGAGGTTCCGTCTTGCCCACGCAGCGCGCGGCGCCGCCAGGCCGGAAAGCAGCATCAGGCTCAGCATCGCTAGGACGGCCAAGCTGACCAAAGCTTCCGTCAGGGTGAAGCCTGCGTCACGCATCGCGGGCGTTCCCGGTCACCCGGCGCGTCGTCAGCGAGACCAGCGGGGCAGTCTGGTCGGGTTTGCGAACCGTGACCGTAGCGCAGCGCAGCTCGCCGGCCCGGCTTCGCACGTCGCCGGAGCAGGGGGTGATCACCAGGGACCAATGATAGCCGCCCTCGACGCCTTCGATCCGGCCCGGCGTCAGAGGAAGGGCCGAGCCGACGGCTTCCAGGCGAGCCCGCGCGATCGCCACGGCGTCGCGTTGAGCCAGTACGCGCTCACGGCGGCGGGCGCTGTCGGACAGCACCTGGAACGTCGCTAGCAGGATCATGGCTACGAGGGCGGCGGCGATCAGCGCCTCGATCAGCACCGAGCCGTCTTCGCTCCTCCGCGTGGCGGTGGTCATGACGCGTCTCGCGTCAGGCCGCCCGCGGCGTCGATGACGTAGCCGACCCGCCGTCGCCCGTCGGCCAGCGCCAGCAGGCCGCCGCTGGCCGAGCCATCGGGGTAGAAGGTGATCCCCGAGGCGGAGGCCGACAGGCGCAGATCGCCCAGCAGTCCGCGACGAGGCCCTTCGGACCAGCCGTAGCTCGCGCCGTCCTCGGCGGCGGCCAGGGTTACGGGACGTCCGCTGCGCAGGGCCTGGGCGCGGGCCATGCGCAGGTCCGCCTCGACGCCGGCCCTGGCCTGTTCGAAGATCGACCGCGACAGGGCCGACCCCAGCTCGGGAAAGGTGATCGTCCCGATCAACACGACGACCGACATCAGCACCAGGGTCTCGACCAGCGTGGTTCCGCTCTGTCGATCACCAGTTGCCGACATCGGCGTTCTCCCCGGCGCCGCCTTCGGCCTTGTCGGCGCCGAGGCTGAACACGTCGGCCGCGCCATGAGCGCCGGGGGTCTTGTAGCCGTAGGGTTGGCCCCAGGGATCGTTCAGGCCCGCGGCTTTCTGGAGGTAGGGACCGTTCCAGCCGGGCGCGGAAGCGGGGGCCGTGATCAGGCTTTGCAGGCCCTCGTCCTGGGTTGGCAGGCGACCGACATCCACACGATAGAGATCGAGCGCGGCCGAGATGTTCTGGACCTGCACCTTGGCGGTCTGCGAACGCGAGCTGCCCAGGTACTTGAGCGCTTGAGGCGCGACGATCGCGGCCAGCAGGCCGATGATGGCCAGAACCACCAGCAGTTCCAGCAGTGTGAAGCCGTCTTCGGCCGAGCGGCGATGGGAGCGAGTACGGGTCATCGGGAAAGCGCCAGATCGTTGAAGCCAAGGATGGCCGACATCACCGAAGCGATGATGCCGGCGACGGCGGTCCCCAGAACGATGGTGATCAGGGGGGTAAGCAGGGCAAGAAGCCGTTCCAGCGCGATGCGGACGTCCCGGTCGAGCACGTCGGCAAGGCGCTCTAGCATCAGAGGCAACTGCGCGGTCTCTTCCCCGGTTCGCAGGAAGCTCGCGGCGAGAGGGGGGAGCACGCCGGCGGCGGCGAGCGGACGAGCCAGGCCGCCGCCTTCCTTCAGGCCGTTGGTGACCTTGGCGATGGCGGCCGCCATGTGGCTGTTGGTCAGCGAGCGCTGGGCGATGCCCAGCGCCTGGGGCAGGGGCACGCCCCCGCCGACCAGGCTGCCTAGAACCCGAGCCAGTCGCGCCGTTTCAGCGGCCTTGATCAGATCGCCCAGGCGCGGCAGGGCCAGGAGGTTGCGGTCCAGGATCCGTCGCGTCGACGGTTGCTTGAGCTGGCGCCAGGCCAGGATCCCGAGCACGATCAGCGCGGCCAGTCCGTGCAAGCCGTACTGGCGAACGCCGTGGCTGGCTCCCAGCACCATTCGGGTGGCTGGAGGCAACTGGTCGATCCGCTCGGAGAACAGGCCCTCGAACTGGGGCACCACGAACAGCAGCATCATCAGGATCACCGCCGCGGCCACAAACGACAGCAGCGCCGGATAGACCATGGCGGAAGCGACGGTGCGGCGCAGGGCCTCGGCCCGTTCCAGGGTCAGGGCGAGGCGAGCCAGGGCCTCGTCCAGCTTTCCATTGGCCTCGCCGGACTCCGCCATGGCCACGGCCATGGGTGGAAACAGGCCCTTGGCTTCGGCCATCGCCTTCGACAGCGGCGCCCCTTCCTTTACCCGTTTCAGGAGTTCGCCCGTCGCGGCCTTGAGCGCCGGGTCGGGCGCGTTCTCGATACAGACGGCCAGCGCCCGATCCAACGCAAGGCCAGCGCCGAGCAGAACGGCCAGCTCGCCCAGGATATTGATCATCGCCGCCCGCGCCTGGCCGTTCAGCGAGACGCGTCCCTCCCTGGCGCGGGCCTGGGGTTGGGCCTCGATCGGCATCAGGCCTTGCTGTCTTAGGCTCGCGAGAACTTCGTCGCGCGAGGGGCTTTCCATGACGCCGGCGCGCAACTGTCCGGAGGGGGTGGCGGCGCGATAGGCGAAGCTCGGCATGGCCTAGCCCTCTCTCGTGACGCGCAGGACCTCTTCGAGGGTCGTCAGGCCGGCCAGGGCCTTGACGACGCCGTCACGCAACACGGTGCGCATGCCCGCGCCGACGGCCGCTCGCTCGATGTCGCGGGCCTCGGCGCGTGCCATGACGAGGCCCGCGATCTCGTCGGACATCGGCAGTAGTTCAAGGATCGCCAGGCGACCCCGAAAGCCCGCGCCGCCGCAGGATGGGCAGCCCGACGGCCGCCAAAGTCGAAGCGGGGCTTCCAACCCGACTGTCCGCGCTTCTCGCGACGTGGCGTCATAGGGTTCGCGGCAATCGCCGCACAGGCGGCGCACCAGGCGCTGAGCCAGGACGCCGTTCAAGGTGGAGGTGATCAGGAAGGGCTCGACGCCCATGTCGATCAGTCGCGTCACGGCCGCCGCCGCGCTGTTGGTATGAAGGGTCGACAGGATGGTGTGGCCCGTGAGGGCCGCCTGCACGGCGACCTGGGCGGTTTCCAGATCGCGGATCTCCCCGACCATGATCACGTCGGGATCCTGCCGGAGGAACGATCGCAAGGCGGCTGCGAAGCTGAGGCCGATCTGCGGCGCCACCTGGGTTTGGCCGATACGCGGTAGGCGATACTCGATCGGGTCCTCGACGGTGAGGATCTTGCGGTCGGGCGTATTGAGGGAGGACAGGGCCGCATAGAGCGTGGTGGTTTTGCCGCTGCCGGTTGGACCGGTCACCAGCACGATCCCGTGCGGTCGGGACAGGATCGCTCCCAGCTCCGGCAGGACGGCGTCGTCGAAGCCCAGCGAATGGAAGTCGAGCGAAAGGTGTGTGCGGTCGAGAAGTCGCAGCACCACGCTCTCGCCGTGGATGGTTGGAGCGGTCGCCACGCGCAGGTCAATCTCGTGGCCGCGAACGGCCAGGCGCATACGACCGTCCTGGGGCAGTCGGCGCTCGGCGATGTTGAGATTGGCAAGGACCTTGATGCGCGAGACGAACGCCGCCCGCAGCGCGCTTGGCAGGCTATCCTGCTCCACCAGGACGCCGTCGATGCGGAAACGCACGGTAAGGGCGTCTTCGGTGGGCTCCACATGTATGTCCGATGCGCGCTGTTCGGCGGCGCGGGCGATCAGTGCATTGACGGCGCGGATGACCGGTGCGTCGCTGGCCAGATCCTTCAGGCGCTCGAGGTCGGCCTCGTCGGCGATCTCGTCTCCGGCGGCTTCCGACCTCGAGGCGATGCCAAACAGGCGATCGAGAGCGGCCTCTATGTCGCTGGCCCGCGCGGCCAGCGGCGTCACGGGGCGGCGCAGGGCGAAGGCGAGGGCGCGCCGGGGATAGGGATCGACGGGATCGGCGAAGGCGACCTCGACGCCGTCGGCGCTTTCGCCGAGCGGAAGGGCGCGCACTTCTCGCAGAAATCGCGGCGATACGCCTTCTATGACGCTGGCTGCTGCAAACGCTTCGGCGCTGGCGATCCTGAGCCCCGCGCTGGCGGCGATCGTCTCCGTCAGGGCGGCTTCCGAAACGAGTCCCAGGCGGGTCAGCACGGCGTCGAGGCGCTCGCCGCTTTCGGTTTGCACGGCCAGCGCGCGAGACAGCGTCTCTCCGCCAAGCAGGCCCTGATCGATTATCAGGTCTCGCAATGTGCCGACGTTGGCGTTCACGAGACGCGTTGCCCCAATGCTTGAACTGTATCAGATTTCGCAAATATGATTATGCGTCATCTTGAGGTGGCAATGGAGCACGGGGTAGTGTTCTTGTGGAAGTATATATAGTGCGAATTTTTTTTGACCGTAATTCGGTGAATATAGTTGATAATATGATTATAATGGGAGTTATTTGGGTGAATTTTGGCTCCGCTGTTCGCGGTTTTCACTGTGCGGAAGCACAGTCAGCACCTGCCATTGTCAGCATAACGGCGTGAAGCTTCGTTCCGTAGCGTAGCCTTTCCGCTTACGGATGAAGGAGGGCGCCGATCGGCCGCCGGCGACGTATTGGTGCTGGACGGCCGTGTCCTCGCCGGGGAGGTGCGACGCCTTCAATTCGACGCGTGCCGCCGCGCGGCCCTTGCTTGGCTGGCCTAAGCGGGGCCTTGCGGCGCTATGCGGATCGTCTAGTCCGCGCCTTGCGCTGCTCGTGTCCGTCCGATGGCGGCGATGCCCGCGCCGGAGAGCTGGTAGGTGGCGCTAGGATAGCCACGCGTTCGAACGGCTCTGACCAGGCCTTTGGCCACGAGGCGTTCGGCGTCGCCGAAGCTCCTCGCTTCCGGCGTCAGGCTGACCCCGCCGCTTTCACGGACAGCTTGCAGAAAGTTCCGTTCTTCGTGATCCAGATCAACATGCGGCATGGGGGGGCTCCGCGATGCTCCACAGGCATCCTGCCAACGATGAGGCGGGCGCGTCAATGCCGCAGCCCTTCACCCTCGGCGGGTCGGTCTGATGAACGCCTTTTCTGTGGGCGCCACCGGCTCGTTTCGTCATGGGCCAGTGCAGTCCATGTTGGCAGCGGTTGCAATCGTGCGGGCGCTTGAGCGTGGAAGGGACGCGCCCGAAGCTATCCAGGTCTCCAGCGTCCGCGTAGGCGAGCCAGATCAAACCAGCGAGCGTCAAGGCGGGCTGCCGGGGCGCCATCAAACCGACATCGAACCTCATCGGATCCGTCACGGAGCGCTCCTATAGCCACGCTCCATCGAGGAGGCGTGGCTGGGTGATCGGTAACGAGCAGGAGGTGGGGCGGGCGCTGGCGACGCAGAACCGGATCCTGCTGGCCTATGTGCGCCGCCGCCTGGCCACGGCGGTCGACGCCGAGGATGTGGCCCAGGAGGCGATCCTGCGCGTCCTGGCGCGGGCGCGCGACACGCTGATCGCCGATCCCCTGTTCTACGCCATGCGCGCGGCGCGCAACATCCTGGTCGATCGAGCCCGGCGAGCGGCCAATGTCCAGATCGACGACCTGGAAGCGGCGGAACTTTCCATTCATGGCGAAGCCACGCCGCTGGAGGCGCTGGACATGAGCGAGCGATCGAGGCTTTGCCAGAGGGCGCTGGAGGCCATGCCGCCGTTGCGGCGCGAGGTCTTCGTCCGGCGACGCGCCGGCGAGGAATCCTACGAGGCGATCGCCCGGGACCTCAAGCTGTCGATCGAGGCGGTGCAGAAACATTACAGCCGCGCGGCCCAGACGCTGCGTCGGACGGCGGAGGGCCGCCATGTCGACTAGGCCGGTGAACCCCAAGGACGATCGCGAGGCCGCGCTGTGGGCCGACGCCCGACGTGACGCGGCCTGGTCGCCGGACCGCCAGGCGCTGCTCGAACAATGGCTGGAGGGGCGTCCTGATCGCCAGGACCTGCTGCGCCGCCACGAGGCCTTGCTCGACGACGCCGCCGTGATCTGGGCCGCCCGGCGGCTTGCCCATGCGCGGCCCGGGCCGCGGCGGCAGGCCTGGACGCTCGGCGCGCTGGCCGGCGCGGGTTTCGCGGTGGTGGCGGGGGCGCTCGTCGTGCTTGGCGGCGGTCTCGCGCCCCGTGGAGAGCTGATCGAGGGAAGCCGAGGCGTGCCGAAGCCGATCGCGCTGGCTGACGGCTCGCAGGTCCGGCTGAACGGCCAGAGTCAGGTGCGGGTCGATCTGGGCGAGCACGAGCGCCGCTTGCGGCTGAAGGGGGAGGGCTTCTTCGAGGTGGCCCCCGACAAGAGCCGGCCGTTCTCGGTCGAGGTCGATGGCGTGCGGGTCACCGCCGTCGGCACCCGCTTCAATGTCGACCAGCGCCAGACGGCCGCCGGGACGGTCGTGGAAGTCGAGGTCTTCGAAGGGATCGTGAAGGTCGCGGGGAAGGGGGCTCCAGTCCACATTCACGCCGGCGAGCAGGCCCGCGTCTCGGGCGGCGTCGTCCAGCGCATCGCGCTGGCCCGACCTGAGCTTGAAACCGACGTGCCGCCCTGGGCCAAGGGCTGGCTGGAGTTCAACGAGGCGACCCTGGCCAGCGTCGTCGACGACCTTGAACGGGCGACCGGCGTGGAGGTCAGGTTGGCCGATCCCACGGTGGGACGGGTGCTGGTCAGCGGCCGCTTCGCCTATGACGATCCCGAAAACGCCCTGGCCGCGATGGCGAGGCTGCATGGCTTCAAGCTCACTCGTCAGGGGGCGGATAAATATGTGATTTCAGGCGGTTAGCACCGGCTGGAACAAGTTTTTATGACAGCTGTCAGGACCTCGGCGGCGGCCGTCTAACCCCGTGACGATCAGTTCGATCGGAGGGGATTGTTCGAATGCGTATCCATAAAAGCGGCCTGCTCACGGCGGCGGCCGTCGCCGTGCTGGGCTCCATCGCCGCGCCCGCCCACGCCTGGCAGGCGACCCGGAACGTCGAGGCGCGGGTCGCCATCGCCATTCCGGCCCAGGACCTGGGCCAGGCGCTGCGGACGCTGTCGCGCGACACGGGCCTGTCGATCGTCTTTGATCCAGGCCTGACCCGCGGGCGGACGTCCAACGCGGTTTCGGGCGCGATGACCCCGCGCGAGGCGCTGCGCAAGATGATCGCCGGCTCGGGCATCGAAGCCCGCGAGGTGCGCGGCGTGCTGACCCTGGAGCGCCAGTCGGCGCAGGCCGAAGCCGTTGCGCCCGAATCCGTCGAGGTCGACGGCGTCGTCGTTGGTTATGCGGCGGGCCTGCGCCGGTCGCTGGACTCCAAGCGCAAGGCCGACTTCATCTCCGACGTCATCAGCGCTGACGACATGGGCGACCTGCCGGCCAACAACGTGGCCGAGTCGCTGTCGCGCCTGCCGGGCGTGAACGCCGTGCGCAACCACACGACGGGCGAAGGCGACCGCATCACCATCCGCGGCCTGTCGACCGAGCTGAACAACTACACCATGAACGGCGTGCGCATGGGCGGCACGGGGTCGCGCGACGACAACTTCTATCGCGGCGTCCGCCTCAGCTTCCTGCCGCCGGAAGGCATCGACTCGATCACCGTCATCAAGAGCCTGACGCCGGATCGGGACGGCGACGCCCTGGGCGGCTCGATCGACATCCGCACGCCCACGGCCTTCGATCACGGCAAGACCTACGGCGTGCTGTCGGCCTCGGCGGGGATGCTGGACAAGTTCGACAACAAGAAGTCGGGCGAGGTCGCCGGCTCGTTCGGGCGCCAGTTCAACGACAACTGGGGCGTCTTCGTCACCGGCAGCTGGTCGCGCCGCAAGTCGCAGTTCGAGCAGAACGGCGTGGACGGTGATAACCAGCCTTCGGTCTGGTACGCCGACAGCGAGACTCTGGGCTGGGACCCCGAGACCTTCGTCATGCGCGGCATGGACCTGGCGCTCGGCGAGACCGAGGTCGAGCGGCGGGGCGTGAACACCAGCCTCGACTACCGCGGCGACAAGCACGACTTCCACCTGCGCGGGCAGTTCAACGAGTACGCCAAGGACGAGTTCAGCAACCGGCTGAACTTTCGAAACGACACCGGCAAGAACTCGACCCGTCTGACCCAGGTCGACAAGACGATGACGGGCCTGGCTTCGCCCGAGGCCTCGATCATCGGCTCCGACTCCAAGCTGGGCCGGATCTACAGCTACACCACGGCCCAGATCGTCGACCGCGACCGCGACGGCCGCATCACCGACGCCGACCGCTCGACCCGCTCGTACTACACGCTGGACGGGGCCTCGGGGACCTGGGATCCGCAGGGCTTCCGCCTGCGCCGCTTCTGGGAAGGCTCGCGCGAGACCGGTTCGCTGATGTCGCTGAACTTCGGCGGCGTCAGCCGCTGGGGCGACTTCAAGGCCGACTACGACCTGTCCTACGCCAAGTCGGAAGACAATATCGACGACAGCTACGAGATGGAGTTCCGCAGCGACAAGTACGGCTGGCTGGGCAACAAGGGCGTCAAGGTCACCAATTTCGGCGACAGCCGCTTTCCCAAGTGGGTGCTGAACGACGCCGGCATGGCGGCGATCCACGACAACGGCCAGTACGATTTCGCCGGCCTGTCGGGCGAGATCGGCGGGGCGCAGGAGCGGCTGTGGCAGGGCCAGGTCAATCTCGAATGGCGTCCGGCCTCGGACTGGTTGGAAGCGGTCAAGACCGGCGGCAAGGTCTACAGTTCCAAGCGCTCGACCTATAGCGGCGAGTTCATGGACCTGGACGCCGACGGCACGCTGGCGGACTTCTCGCGCTTCTACGGCAAGGAGGTCACGAGCCTGTTCGATGGCGAGTATTCCGGCCTCTACCGGCTGGGCACGGTCATCGACAACAAGGCCATGCTGGCTGAGCTGCAGCGCGCCATGGCGGGGAACAGCACCTTCTTCGAAGGCTTCGCCACCGATCCGGGCAACGCCGAACTGAGCGGCGAGGACAGCTTCACCTTCAAGGAGGACATCTTCGCCGGCTACCTGATGGCGACCGCGCGGCTCGGCAAGGCCCAGGTCATCGGCGGGGTCCGCGTCGAGAGCACCAACAACACGATCGACGCCTACATCCTCGACGAGGTCCAGGGCGGCCACTACTCCACCGACAAGAGCGACTTCACCAACATCCTGCCGTCGATCCACCTGAACTACAGCCTGGACGACCGCACCAAGGTTCGCGCCGCGATCTGGACCAGCTTCGCGCGTCCCGACATCGCCCGCATGTCCTCGGCGCGGGAGTACGGCTACGACGTCGACCCCGATGGCGACGGCGATGAGAACCCGACCAGCGACTGGGTCCTGGTCTCGATCGAGCAGGGCAATCCGGACCTCAAGCCGATGAAGGCGGTCAACTACGACCTGTCGATCGAGCGCTACAATGGCGACACCGGGGCCTATTCGCTGGGTCTCTTCTACAAGGACATCAAGAACTTCCTGTACCGCTCCTCGTCGTCGAACATTCGCGACGGGACGGCCGGGACCAACATCGGCCCGGACGGCGTGACCGTCTCGATGCCCAACAACGGCAAGTGGGCGCGGGTCTACGGCATGGAGCTGAGCGCCCAGCAGGTGTTCCACTGGCTGCCCGGCCCGCTGTCGAAGCTCGGCGCCAGCGTGAACCTGACGCTGCAGAAGTCGGAGGCCGAGACCGGTATCTCCTGGCACCCGGCCGGCTACACCCTGCCGCTGATGGAGACGCCCGAGCGCGTCGCCAACGTGCAGCTGTTCTGGGAATACAAGGGCTGGGAAGCCTATGCCGCCTACAGCTACCAGTCGGAGTTCCTCGAGGGCATCCAGGACTTCGGCAACAACCCGTATGAACAGGACTACGAGTTCGTGGACCTGAACGTCCGGCGCAAGCTGTGGAAGGGCGCGACGGCCTCGATGCAGGTCCAGAATCTCTTCGACAACCACACCTACTGGTACACGGCAGGCGACAGCACCAGCTCGAGCCGCGCCTACATCAAGAACGGGCGCTCGATCTCGTTCGGCCTGAACTACGTCTTCTGATCGGGGCGAGTATGAAAACCATCCAAACCCTGATGCTCGGGGCCGCGCTCGCGGCCCTGGGCGGCCAGGCTCATGCCCAGAAGGTCGAGCGCCCGCTGCGTCCCGAGCCCGCGCCGGTGCAGTCTTCGGATCTGCCGGCGGTTCCGGCGACGGTCCAGCCCGAACGGATCGTCCTGAACCTCACCGCCGACACCGCGCACGAGATGGCCGTGACCTGGCGCACCGCGCCAGGCCTGGCCGGCCATGTCGAGTACGCGCAGGCCGAGGACGGCCCCGACTTCATCCAGAAGGCCGTGCGCGTTCCGGCCCTCACCGACGATGCGACCATCGCGGTGCGCGAGGATCCGGCCTTCAAGGCGGCCTATCACTCGGTGGTGCTCAAGGGGCTGAAGCCCGAGACGGTCTACGCCTATCGCGTCGGCGACGGCGAGCGGTGGTCCGAATGGTTTCAATTCCGCACGGCCGCCACGACCGCCAAGCCTTTCACGTTCCTCTACATGGGGGACATGCAGAACAACATCCTCAGCGAGGCCTCGCGCACAATGAGGATGGCGTTCCGCAAGGCCGGAGACGCGGCCTTCGTCATCCACGCCGGTGACCTGATCAATCGCCATGACAGCGACAACGAGTGGGGCGAATGGTTCGCGGCCGGCGGCTTCCTCTACGCCCAGACGCCGCAGATGCCGACGCCGGGCAACCACGAGTACGGTCGCGGCCCGGTGCTGAACCCGCAGTGGCGACGCCAGTATACCCTGCCGGAAACCGGGCCTGCGGGCGTCGAGAAGCTGAAGGAGACGGCCTGGACCGTCGACTACCAGGGTCTTCGCCTGATCTCGGTCGATGCGCCGCTGTTCCACGGCGACGAGGCGATGCGGGGGGAGATGGTGCGCTGGCTGGACGGCCTGTTGGCCAACAATCCCAACCGCTGGACGGCGCTGTTCCTGCACTTCCCGCTGTTCTCGATTGATCCCGATCGCGACAACGCCCGGGTGCGCGACGCGCTCAAGCCGCTGATCGACAAATACGGTGTCGACCTGGTCCTTCAGGCCCACGACCACGGCTATGCGCGCGGCGCCATCGGCGCCGGGGCCATGACCAACGCCGGGCCGGGCCACCCGTCCGACAAGGGGTCGACCTATGTCGTCTCGGTGGCCGGGCCCAAGATGTACCCGGTCGCTCCGCTCAGTTGGGCTACCCATTCGGCCTCGCGCACCCAGACCTTCCAGACCCTGGACGTGTCGTCCGAGGCGGTGACCTATCGCGCCTTCACCGCGACGGGCCGCCAATTGGACGCCTTCCGCCTGACCAAGAACGCCAAGGGGGGCACGCGGGTGGAGACGCTCGGCACGGCCGCCCGATAGGTCGCATCGACTGGACGCCTCGAGGCAAGGCGGGCGCCGTACTGCGGCGCCCGCCTTGTCGCGTTTCTACGGCAGGGCCGCGACGATCTTGCCGCCGTCGGCCGTGGCGGCTTGTCGCGGGCAGCCTTCGCCCTGGCAGGCAGGGCCCTCGGTCTGGAGGTTCGGTTCCGGGTCCCAATCGAGGGTGAAGTCGGGGGACTGGGTCACATGCTTGAGCAGGATGGAGCCCTCCTGCTCGTTCGCCGGGAACCGCTGGATCGTGAAGACCGCGCCGGTGAAGGTCAGGTCGTAGTTCGACGACAGGCCGAGGCTTCCACGCGAAACGACATAGTCGCCTGGTGCTTCGCCCGCGCCTCGTCCGAGCAGGCCGCTGAAAGCGTCGCCGGTCGCCAGCGAGCCCGAGGTGATGCGATAGCTAAGAACAGGGTCGCCCTGGCCGAAGGGCTTGGACAGGTTGTCGGCCGACACCGTCACCTGCCGGCGCAGGATGTCGGCCAGATCGCTGCTCACCGCGCCGAGGTCGTAGTTGGCGGCGTCGGCGCCGGCCAGGGCTGCGCCTGACACGGTCACGGTCCTGCCCACGCCGGCGTTCCTGTCGCCGAAGGCATAGGTTCCCGAGGCCGAGACCGTTTCACCGGCGAGCACGCCGGTCAGGACGATCGAACCCGTGGCGGTGGTCGTCCCGTCATAGGTCTTGTCGTTGGCGATCAGGGCGCCGGTCAGGGCCCTCCTCAGGATGTCGGCGACATCGGAGGAAACTCCTGCGAGGCTGTAGTTGCCCGCATCGGCGCCCGACAGGGTCACGCCCGAAGCCGTCACCGTCTTGCCTGCGGCGGCGTTCTTGTCGGCGAAGGCGTAGGTCCCGCCGGCCGAGACGACGTCGCCCGAGATCACGCCGCTCAGGCCGACCGACCCTGTGGCGGTGGTCGTGCCGTCATAGGTCTTGTCGTCGGCGAACAGGGCGCCGGTGAGGGCCTTCTTGAAGATGTCGGCGACGTCGGAGGACACCCCGGCGAGACTGTAGTTGCCGGCGTCGGCGCCGGACAGGATCACGCCTGAAGCCGTCACCGTCTTGCCGTCGGCGGCGTTCCTGTCGGTGAAGGCGTAGGTCCCGCCGGCCGAAACGGTGTCGCCCGAAATCACGCCGGTCAGGTCGACCGAACCGGTGGCGCCCGTCGAGCCGTCATAGGTCTTGTCGTCGGCGAACAGGGCGCCGGTCAGAACCTTCCTGAAGATGTCGGCCTGGGCCGAGGCGAGCGGCGACAGCACGTAGTTGCCGGCGTCGGTCCCCGACAGGACGACGCCCGAAGCCGTGACCGCCTTGCCCGCGCCGGCGTTCCAGTCGGCGAAGGCGTAGGTTCCGGCGGCGGAGACGTCGTCGCCCATCATCACGCCGCTCAAGGTGATCGCACCGGTGGCGGTGGTGCTGCGGTCATAGGTCTTGTCGTCGGCGGTCAGCAGGCCGCCGATGGCCTTGGGATCGATCCGCAGGGAGCCCACGCCGTAGCTGAAGCGGTAGTTCAGGTCCGAGGTCAGGCTGCCGCTGGCGGTCAGGACATAGGTCCCCGCGTTCTTGCTGGTCGCGCCCGAGACGACAGGCGTACCCGACCAGGCGTCGGCGGCCGCGTCGCCGTTCACCAGGCCGGTGACCACGGCCGAGACCGACGGGATGGCCCCGTTGTAGGTCACCACCTGGCTGACGGGTGTCACCGCCAGGATCGGCTGGTAGGCGTAGACGAAGCGATTGCCGGCGTTGGGCGTCAGCGCGAAGGTCTCGGCCCCGAAGTCGTAGGCCGAGCCGTAGAAGGACTTGCCGGCCAGGCCGTTGAAGCTGTTGCCGGCCGTGGATCCCGCCGGGTCGCCGAAAGCCTGGGTATAGATCAGCCAACGGCCGGCGGCGTTGGTCGCGGTCACCGCGTCGGCGCCGCGCCCGTTGGTGAACACGCCGTCGGAGGCGAGGATCACCGCGTCGCCCGCGCCGTCGGCCACGACCCTGCCGTTGGCCGTGAAAGCCAGGCCGCCGTGCGAGGCCAGCGAGACGCCGCCGGTGCTATGGACCGTTCCGTCGATGGTCAGGGAACGGTTGTCGATCAGCCGGAAAAGGCCGCCGGTGTTGGTGAAGTCGCCGAGCTGGACCACCTGGTTGGCCGCGCCGAAGTCGGCCCCGCCGACCGACGAGCCCGTCAGCCGCTGGGCGGTGATGGCGCCGCCCGCGTTCTGGGTGATGGCCCCGCCTGAGCGGAGGTCCACCGTCTGACCGGCGGCGGTGACGGGACCGCGCAGGTCGAAGGCGTTCGTGGCGTTGAACGCGAAGCCGCCGGCGGCGACGCTGACCGTGTCCAGATGGACCACCTGGTTGGCGCCCAGCAGCACGACGCCGGTTCCCGAGACGACGCCCAGCGAATTGCTTCGCAGCACGGCTTGCTGGGTGATGTCGGCGGCGGCGTTCAGGGAGAGCGCGCCGCTGACCTCGATCACCCGCCCGGGCGTGGCGTCGCCGAAGCGCAAGGCCCCGGCGGTCGAGCTCACCGAAAGGTCGCCATCGACATCGGCAGAGACCAGCCGGGTCTCGCCGCCGCCCTTGACCTCGGATGTGGCGCCGGCCGTCAGCTGGCCGATCGTCAGAGGGCCGTTGACGACGGCCACCTTGATCGCGTCCTGCGCCGAAAGGGTCGTGAGCGTGGTGTTGGTGCGGTCGAGATACACGTCGACGCCGCCGGTCGTGCTGGAAGCCTCGACGACGGTGCTGGCGCCCGCCGAGGTGACGATATTGGCGGCGGTGATCGCGCCCGGCGTCGCCGCGCCAAGGGTAGCGTCGCCGCCGGAGGATCGAACCCGCAGGCTGTTGCTTCCGGTCCCCGTCAGAACTCCCGATCCCAGCCTGGCGGCGCCGGTCGTGGCGGTGACCTCGATCAGGTCCGCGGCCGTGGCCGAGGCGAGCCCCATGCCGCCGGCGCTGGCGTTCGCCCTGACCTGTCCGGCAGCGGCGCTCAGGGCGCCCAACTGGCCGCTCGTGGCGGTGACGCGAATGTCGCCGCTGGCGCTGGTGATGTCGCCGCCGAAGGCGCCGCCCACGGCCGTTATGGTGATGCCGCCGCCGTAGAGCAGGGGCGTGCCGGTGAAGTCGAAATCGCCGACCTTGTCGTCGATCGTCCAGGCGCCGGCCTTGGCGCCCAGCGGCGTCAGGGCCGCGGCCGAGAAGTCGCCGCCGGTGAGAATGTAGTCGCCGCCGACCGTGATGCTGGTCGCCACGTTCACGAGGCCTGTCCCGGCGTCCAGGGTCACCGAGCCGTCGCCGGCGACCGTGTCGAGAGCGATGGCTTGGCCGGTCACGCCGATGTCGCCGTCGCCCAGGCCCGCGCCGGCGCTGAGCTGGGCCAGGCCCAACACCGCCCCGTTCTGGGCGGTGATGGTCAGCTTGCGATCGGCGTGGATGGCCGCGGCGCCCAGGTCGAGGTCGCCGAGCGTGTCGGTGATCGTGACGTCGCGGATCACGCCATTGAACAGGGTGGGGGTCAGGGCGTCGCCGAGGAAATCCTGGGCGGTGATCGTGTAGTCGCCGCCGCTGGTGACCGTCGCGCCGGTCTCCAGCGAACCGCCCATGGCCTCGATCGTGATGTTGTAGGCGGCGATCTCGTCGATCTTCAGGTCGCCGGTCTTCTGCACGACGGTCGCGCTGCCGCCGATCGACGCGCCGACCAGGGCGACGCCGTTGGTAGCCGAGTCGATGTTCACCACGGCGTCGCCGTTGAAGGACATCACCTGCAATCCGCCCAGGCCGCCGCTGGCGGCGTTGGTGTCGACGTAGTTGGCCGCGGTGATCGAAGCCTTGTCGTCGGCGCCGAAGGTCGCGGTGTTGGCGGCGAGCACGGCCACGCCGTCCGGCGCGGAGGCGCCGCGCAGGGTCGCATTCCCATAGAGCGAAGCCACCACGACGGTCTGGCCGGCCTCGGCCAGTTGCACCGTCACGTCGGTGTCGATGGCCGACGCCTCGATCATCCCGCCGGCCGTGACATGGCCAAGGTTGACGCCGCCGCCGATGAGTTCCAGATTCCCGTCGCTGGAGATCAGGCTGGCCAGGCTGCCGTCCAGCAGGCCATTGGTCTCGACGTGAACCAGGCCCGCGCCATGTATGGAACCGGTGATCGTCAGACCGCCGCCGGCGTCGTACAGGCTGACGTCACCATTGTTGGCCGTGACGGTTCCGACGGTCATCGCACCGTCCAGCACCTCGGCATAGACGTCGCCGGCCGTGGCCGTGATCGTGCCGAAGGTTCCCGGACCGCTGACGATCGTGATGTCGACGTCTGCGCCCCTGACGGTGTCGAGCGCAGCGCTGCTGTCGAGGTGGACCATGGCCGAGCCGCCGGCCGACTTGACCTCGGCCGTGCCCGTGCCTCCGCCAGAGCGAGCGAACACGTTGCTGGCGGTGATCGCGGTGTAGTCGGGATCGCCCAGCACGGCGTTGTTGGCGGCCGCGACGCTGAGGTCGCGGCCCGCGCCTACGCCGGTCAGGTCGGCTTTGCGCAGTATGGCCTGGCCGCCGGTGGAGTTGACGGTGATGTCGTCGCCGGCCGTGGCTGACAGCAGGTCGATGTCGCCTGCCGCCGTGACCTTGACGTCGCCGTCGGCGGTCAGGTCGTAGGCGCTGGTCAGTACGTCGAAGGATTCCAGCGTCAGGTCGCCCGTCGCGGCCAGGGCGTTGCTCAGCACCAGGCCGCCGTCGGTGTCGGTGATCGACAGGTTGCGGATCGCGCCGCCGGGGTTCAGCGCCGCGCCGCCCCAGTCCCGGGCCTTGGCGGTGTAGTCGCCCCCGTTCACCGTGACGTTGGTGGCGTTGACCGTGCCGTTCGACGCATCGAGCCAGACGCTGTAGCCGCTGACCGTGCCGACGTCGAAGCCGCCGTCGACGCCGATCGAGGCCGTGCCGGCGGCGTTGTCGGCGGTGACCGAGGTCAGGCCGGTGTTCAGGCTGTTGAGGAAGACACGGGCGTCGCCGCCGGTGGAGGTGACGTCTGTGGCGCCGGCGCCGCCCGTGCGGCTGACGGTGTTGCCCGATCCGATCCCCGCCAGGCTGTCGGCGCCGAGTGTGGCCGCGCCCGTGGCGACGACCGACAGGGAGCCCGTGCCCGTGATCGTGGCCTTGCGCAGGGCCGCCGAGCCGTCCAGGGCCTGCACCAGGATCGTGCCGTTGGACGAGGCCGTGGCCACCGAGGCGTCGCCCGTGGTGGCGGTCACCGTGAGGCTGGTCGCGCCCGAGAACAGGCCGCCGATCCCGGTGTTGGCGGAGACGCCCGTCGCGCCGGTCAGGGCCAGGTTGCGCGTCGCGACGATCTGGGTCGCCGAGTTCGCCGTCAGGTCGCCGGCCGTCGTGGTGACGATGACGTCGCGCCCGCCGACATTGCCGGTGATCACCAGCGCCTTGGCGTTGTTCAGCACCACGTCGTTGGCCGTGGCCTGCACGCTGATCGCCCGGTCGATCTGGTTCGCGCCGCTCAGGTCCACGCCGGTGGCGCCCGACGCGGAGAGAGAGTTGGCGGTGACCACGCCGGCCGTCTGGCTCAGCGCGCCGCCGCTCGACACCAGGGTGACTTGCCCAGCGGCGCTGTAGTTTCCGGTCAGGGCCAGGCTGTCGCCGCCGGTCCAGATCAGGTGCCTGGTCGAGGAAGCCGACCCCAGGGTCGAGCCGGTGTTCCCCGAGATCCAGACGTCGCCCGCCGCTACGCCGCTGCCTTCGGTGATGGCCGAGCCGACATTGACCGCGCCGGTCGTGGAGCGAGCCGTGACATGGCCGTCGTCGGTGGCGCCCACGCCGGTCGACTTCAGGGTCGCGCCGCTGGCCAGGAGGTCGCCGCCGGTGGCGACGACTTCCACATCGTCGCCGGCCGTGGCCGAGGTGGTGATCGTGGCCGAGCCGTTGGAGGCTGTCAGAGAGATGTCGCGCGCGGCGGTCGCGTTGATGACGCTGACGCTCTCGCCGCTCATCGTCAGGTCGCGGCTGGAAACGCCGGTGGTCAGGGTCGCCGACGTGGCGCCGCTGACGGTGATGTCGCCGGCCTTGGAACCGGTCCCCTGCGTCAGCAGCGTGCCGCCCGAAGCCGAGCCGCTGGTCGAGCGGATCAGGATGTGGCTGTCGTCGGTCCCCGTGCCCAAGGTCCTGATATAGGCCCCGCCTGCCGTGACATTGCCGTCGGCGGTGATCTCGACGTCGTCGCCGGCGAAGATCCGGTTGGTCACATAGGCCTGGGTCGTGCCGGTGACGTAGACGCTGCGCACCGCGTCGACGGTGCTCATGAACACCTGCGGCGCGCTCAGCGTGAGGTCGCGCGCCGAATTGCCCAGGGTCAGCGACGCCGAGCCGTTGCTGGTGATCAGGATGTCGCCTGAGGTGGTCGTGGTGGCCGAGCCCACCGAACTGTTGACGCTCGAGGAGACCGTGACGCCGGTGGCTCCGCTGATCTGCGTCACGGTCGCGCCAGGGCCGCCGGCCGTGACCGAGGCCGCGCCGCTGGTGGCGGTGACCTCGGAGGCGGTGATCGAGCCGCTGGTGGTGCTCATCTGCGCCGTCGCGCCGTACACCGTCTGGGCGCTGAGAGCGCCGCTGGACGCGCTGAGCTGAACGTTGCCCGCCGCGTCGATCGAGGCGCTGGTCGCCGAGCTCACCGTGGTCATCCGGATCATGGCGTTCGACGCCGCCCGCAGCACGGCCGTCGGATCGGCGGCGCTGACGAAGTTGGCGTCGATCAAGCCGGTGCCGCCGGCGAACACGAAGCCCCCGGCGGTCATGGTCGCGCCCGGCGAGACGATCACGCCCTGGGGCGAATAGAACCAGATGTTGCCGCCGGTGGCCGCGCCGACCTTGCCGGTGACCACGGCGCCGTTGTCGATGGCGATCTGGCTGGTGGTCTTGTTCAGCACGATGTCGCTGGCGGAGTCGAACAGGAAGTTCATCGCGTCGCCGCTGCTGAGGTGCAGGCTGGACCAGTTGATCACCGTCCGCGGCGCGTTCAGGTCGATCTGCAGGGTGATCGCGTCGGGAAAGGTTATCAGCGGTTGCGAGCCGCCGGAGGAGACAGTGATGTTGCCGGCCCCCGGGATGCCCGGAAGGGTTCCCGCCAGAGCCGGCTGGGCCAGCATGGCGGCCACGCCGCACAGGGCCGAAGCGGCCAGCAGGCTGGTCCGGCGCGGCGAACGCGAACCGGTGCGGGAAAGGATAGGGGACTGGGTCATGGAGAGCGCTCCGGAGACTTCAGCGAACTAGAACAGGGCGGCGGACAGCGAGACGAGCACGCGCGAGGACGGTGCGTCGCCGACGCCGAACGGGCTGTCGAACGGCTTGGCCCAGGTCAGGTCGAGCGCCACCCGGGAGGTCAGCTGCGCGCGCACGCCGACCCCGGCCGAGGTCAGGTCCAGCTTGCCGGCGCCGACGCCCAGGTTGGTCAGTTCTGCGAGATCGTAGAAGGCGTAGGGACGCCAGGCGGCCCGGCCGCCGTTGAAGGGCAGGGGAACGGTGCTGAACTCCAGCGAGGCCGCCAGGGCGCGATCGCCCGACGCGGACGACGGGTCGTATCCGCGCCCGATCGTCAGGTTGCCGACGCCGTATTCCTCGTAGGACAGCAGCGGGTCGTCGGTGTGCTGCCAGACGACGTTTAGCTTGCCGATCACCGGCCCGGCCAGGCGGCCGCCGATCTCGCCCTCGGTCCGCAGAACGGTGGCCTTGGGCTTGCCCAGGAAGCGGGAGGCCGAGAGGTCGCCATAGCGACTGGCGCCCAGGCCGTTGCTGCCTTGGCGCATCTCGAACACGCCGGTCAGGGCGACCGAATGCGACGCCAGGCTGGCCGGCGCGTAGTGGCCGTCCAGCCGCAGGAAGAACACCCGCAGGTGATCCTCGGTCAGCGTGGCCAGGCCGCCGCCGAACTCGACCTTCTGGTCGATCCAGTCGAGGCCGACGCCGATGTTGAGGTTGCGGTTGCGATGGCGCACCAGCGGATAGGTCAGGCGCACGCTGCCGGCGAAGGAGTCGCCTTCCAGGTCCAGCGGCTTGAGAACATCGCCCGGCTTGGTCCAGCCCCAGGCGCCCGACAGGTCGGCGGTCAGGCCGTCGGCGCCGATATAGAACCGCTCGGCCACCTGGATGACCCGTTGCTCGTCGCTGGACAGCGTGCCGTAGCCGAGGATCGAGGTGCGCTCGCCGAGCGGCGTGAAGCCGTTGAGGTCCAGGCGCGCCAGGGTCAAGTCGCGGCCGACGGTCTTGGAGCCGTAGTTCTGGGCGACCACCGAGCCGTCGACGGCGTCGCGGGATATGGCGATCTCGAGGTCCAGCGCCCCCTGGCCGAGCGGCGAGGGCTTGAGCGCCGACTGGATGCGCACGCCCGGCACGTCGGAGGCCAGCAGCAGGTAGCGCTGGGCGACGTCGAGGTCGAACGGCGCCATGCCGCGCAGCTGGTTGAGGAACCGCACGACCTGCTTCTGGGCCGGGCCGGCGTCGCCGTGATAGTTGACGGAACCGATGCGGGCCTCGACCACCGTCAGGGTCAGGCGGCCGTCGGCGATGCGCTGTTCGGGAATGACCACGTTGGCCAGCACGCCGCGCCGCAGATACAGCGCCGCGACCCGGTCGCGGATGTCGCAGACCGCGCTGATCGGCGCTTCACGACCCAGGAACTCGGCATAGGTCGAGGCCAGCGCCTGCTCCGGGACGGCCAGGGCGCCGGAGGTTCCGCCCTGGAAGTCCACGGCCTTCAGCGTGACCTTGATGGGGCTGTCGCGGAACGCGCACGGACCGGCTTCCACGCCCTTGAACAGGTCGCCGCGCGGCGCGGCGGCGATGGGGGCGGCGTTGGCGGGGTCGAGTTCCTGGCGCGAGGGCAGGGCGACCTGGGCGAACGCGGGGACAGCAGCCAGCAGAGGCGCGCCAACGCACATGGCTGCGCCCGCGCCGACAAGGGCGCGCCGCATACGGAACAAAGCTTTCAAGCCCCCAACCCTCCGGCCTGCGAGCGCGACATCGCCCTCAACCTAGGCATTACTATGATGCAAAATCTTGCAAGATAACACTGGTCAACGTGCCCGAGGCGTCGGGATGGGTAACGTCGCGGTCTGAACGTCCTGGAGCGGAACGGTTCAGGCGACGCCTAGCGCGGCTTCAGCCTTCGCGTCCGGCGGGCGGCGCTCGGATCGCTGTAACAGTCATTTCACACGAATCTCGGCGCGCAGCCGCTAGAAGCCGCACCCGTCACGGCGATGTTCGCTTGGGGATGCACATGTTCAAACACCTTCTGGCCGCCGCCTCGATCTCGCTAGCGATGTCGTCTCCGGTCCTGGCGCAGGGCGGATCGCGCCCGCCCGCCGCTCCGAAGGCTCAGGCTCCGCAGAAGGCCAGGAACGTCATCGTCTTCCTCGCCGACGCGGGCGGGGTGCCGTCAGTCAACGCCGCGAGCCTGCTGGGCTATGGCGAACCCCTGAAGCTGCATATCCAGACATGGCCGAACCTGGGCCTCAGCGAGACGTCCCCGGTCGACCAGTTCGTCTCGGACTCGGCCAACGGCATGTCCTCGATCATGACGGGGGTGAAGACCCGCAACGGCGTGATCAGCCAGTCGCCGGCCGCGGTGCGCGGCAAGGTCGACGGCGCGCCGACCAAGACCCTGCTGGAATATGCCGAGGAGCGGGGCCTGCGGACCGGCGTCGTGACCTCCGAACCGATCACCGACGCCACGCCGGCCGCGACCTACGCGCACTCGAACGACCGCGAGAAGTGGGGAGAGATCTTCCCGCAGGCCTTCTCGCCGCGTTTCGGCGACGGCGTTGACGTGATGTTCGGCGCAGGCCGCCGCAAGATCGGCGAACAACTGGTCGCCCGAGGAAGCGGCTTCGAGCAGCTGGCCAAGGCGCACGGCCGGCCCATCTACGCCCGGCTCGAGGATGCGTCGCCCGCCAATAGCCGACCGGTGGTCGTCGCCGACCAGATCGACGTTCGCGCGGCCGCCCTGCGCGCGCTCGACCTGTTGCAATCCTCGCCCAAGGGCTACCTGCTGGTGATCGAGTGGGACGCCCACACCGACGATCCTCGCAAGGGCTTGCAGAACATCGTCGACCTGGACAAGCTGATCGCCGAGATCGAGGGCCGGGTCGACCTCAAGGACACGCTGCTGCTGTTCACCGCCGACCACTCGTTCGGCCTGCAGGTGGACGGCGGTCGTCGCGGCGAGCCGGTGCTGGAAGGCTATGACGCCTGGAAGGCGGCCGGGAAGGACGAAGACGTCGTCCGTCTGAAGAACGTCATGGTCAACCGCAGCCACACCGGCGAAGAGGTCGTCGCCCTGGCGACCGGCGCGGGCGCCGAGCGCGTGCGCGGCTACTTCCCCAACACCCACCTGTTCCAGATCATGATGGACGCTTGGGGCTGGAAGCCGGACGCGGCCAACTAGGACAGCGTCCAGCTCCGCCCGTCGGTCCTGACGGACACGTTGTGCAGGCGACCGACCGCCCTTGCGAAGGCGGCCGTGTCGCCGGCCTCGAACACGCCGTCGACTTGCAGGCGGCCCAGCGAAGGCGTCGCGATGTGCAGCGGCTTTTGGCTGTAGCGGTTCATTTCGGCGACGGCGTCGGCCAGCGAGGCGCCGACGAAGCTGATCCGGCCATGGTTCCAGTCGTCGATCCGCGCGGCCTGGGCGACCAGGATCGGACCTGGCCGGCCCGACGGCGACAGGCGTACGCCCTGGCCGGGGGCTAGTCGCACCGAAGCCTCGGAACCGCCTTCGGCCGGCCCGACCGTCACGCCGCCCTCCAGCAGATCGACCTGGGTGAAGCCGGCCTGGCGATAGACGTTGAAGCGGGTGCCGGTGACGCGGATGCGTCCGCCCTGGCTCAGCACGTCGAACGGGACCCCGTCCCGGTGAGCTACGGCGAACAGGGCTTCTCCCGCCTTGAGGACGACTTCCCGCCGATCACCCTCGAACCGCGTCACCAGGCGCGTGGCGGTGTTCAGCGTGATCCGCGAGCCGTCGGGCAGGGCGATCGTCCGCCGTTCGCCGACGGCGGTCTCGTAGGCGACGGGGCGCCGGTTCCAGAGCAGGACGCCGCCGACGACGAAGCCCGCGGCGAGCGCGCCGCCGGCGATCAGGCCGCGACGGCTCACCAGGCTGCTGTTGGTCTTGCGATCGTCCAGGCCGAAGTCGGCGGCGTCGAGTTGGCCCAGCGCATCCCAGACCTCGCCGACCTGGTCTTGCCCGGCGCGCGGTGAAATGGGTTGGCCCTGCTCCTCGCGCAGGCGATCGGCGACGAAGGCGTCGGCCTCGTCGTCGCGCCGCGGGCGGTTAAACGGGATTACTGCTCGAACCATCCACAATCCTTCAGCCTGTGCCGGCAGCGGGCGAGCGCGTCGGACATCAGGCGCTGGGTCGTCCGCAGCGGCGTGCGCGTGCGGGCGGCGATTTCAACCAGGGTCAGCCCCTCGACGCGGTGCATCATCAGCACTAGGCGCTGTTCGCGGGGCAGGGCGGCGATGGCGCGGCGCAGCAGGTCGGCGTTCTGCTGCCAGCGCACCTCGTCGAACGGCGAGGGACCCTCGTGCGCCAGGTCCTCTGGCAGCTCGACATGCCGGTCGCCGCCGCGACCCAGCCGTCGCCGGCGCAGGTCGCGCGCCACGCTGTCGGCGGTCTTGAACACGTAGGTGGCGTTGAACTCGGGCGGCGGAATGCCCGCCGCCAGCCGCGTCAGCCGCAGGTAGATGTCCTGCAGCGCGTCCTCGATATCGGCGGACACGAGAAAGCGGCCGAGGTATCGGCGCAGCCGCGCGTCGAACCGCTGCACGAGGTCGACCATGATCGCGGTGGTCGGTGCGGCCGGCTCGGGGGCTCTCATCGGTGGATCGACGCCGTCAAACATTCGCACTCGGTCACGCCTCTACTTCAAGAAACGCAGCGCTGTCGACAGGCCGCCAAATACGATGAGCGGATGTCATCATTCCATTGCAGGGCGCCCATAGAAGCCGCCCTGTCGCGGGGTTCATTCACGGATCGTCCCACATGGGCGGTGGCGGTCGTCACGCTTTTCTTCGGTCCATGGGAGGCGTGGCGTTGTTCGTCGCGATCGCGCCGACCGCGGCCTGGGCGGGCGATCGGATCCCGAGTTTCGACGTCACTGCCCAACCCCTGTCGTCGGCGCTGCGCGAACTGGCGCGCCAGGGCAGGGTGCAGGTCCTGTTTTCGGCCAGGGACATGGAAGGCCGGCGCAGCCGCGCCGTCGTCGGGCGCATCGAGGTCTGGCGCGCGTTCGACATGGCCCTGGCGGACGCTGGTTTCGAAGCGCGCCGCATCGACGCCCGCACCTTCGTCATCGCCGCCCAGGCCCCGCCGCCCCGCATGGCCCAGGCGCTGGCGCCTCAGGTCTCGGCCACGGAGCTCGAGCCGCTCCTTGTGCTCGGCGCGCGCTCGGCCGCCGATGCTGTCGCGCGTCGCCTGGCGGCGGACCTGGCCGAGGCCACCCCGCTGCGTCGCCTGACCCGGGACGACATGGAGCGCGGGGCGGCGCAGAACCTCTCCGAGGCTCTCGGCGACCTGCCGGGCATGACAGTGATCAACACCGGGCGATCCTTCATCGGCGGCATCGACTCGGCCTCGCGGGGAGAGGGCCTGTACGCGGGCTATCGTGGCCTGAACGCCGAATACAATCTCACAATGATCAACGGCGTCTCCGTGGCCCAGGGCCTGCCGTACTCGCGCGGCGTGCAACTGAACCTGCTGCCGCCGGACGCCTTCCAGGCGGTGGTGGCGCACAAGACGGGCCGGGCCGACCTGGACGGCGACTTCATCGGCGCGGCGCTCGACTTCCAGACCCCGGGCCCGGGAGACCGTTCGCGGACGCCGCGGACGGTCGTCACCCTGGGCGGGCGGGTCGAGACGCGGGCTCGCGACTATGGCGCTTCCGGCCTGGGCGGGCATTTGCAGGTCGAGCACAGCCGCCGTTTCGGCGCCGAAGGGCAGGTGGGGCTCTATGTCGCCGCCGCCTACGAGGACCGCGGCTTCCTGAACTCCGAACTGGCCGGGGTGATGGCGGCGCAGAACGACCGAGGCTGGGCTTACGGTGTTTCCGGCTCGGCCGCGGGCGGCCCGGTCGATCCGAGCCGGCCGCAGGACAACCTTGTCCAGACCAGCCTCAATGTCGGGGTGTCCAACGGCGGCAGCCGCTTGCAGAACTACGCGCTGGCGCTGGACTGGAGCGTCCGGCCGGGGCTGGATGTTCGGCTGAACGCCACCCACGCTCGCGCCGACACCGAGCAGAACTCGACCTTCAGCCAGGTGGTCAGCGGCGCCCAGGCCTGGGTCGACGACGGGACCGGGGTCTTCCGGTTGTCGGTCCAGGACCTGTCGACGCGCGTCTGGTACGAGACCAATCCCGACAGCGTTTCACTATCGACGGCGAGCCTGGCCGCCGACCTCGTCTCCGGTCGCTGGCGTCTGTCGCCCTACCTTTTCGCCAGCCACGGCGAGAGCGCGCGACCGGACCACTTGGAAGCCTCGGCCTGGATCAACCAGAACGACGGCTACAACACCGGCCAGTCGCCGCGCGCTTTCGGCGGGGTGACGGTGACCTATCGGAATGGCCTGCCGGTTCCGCAGTGGCCCCAGAGCGTGGTCGACGATCTCAACGGCGCCGGGCGGGTGCTCCTGGCCCGCCGCGCCGGCCAGCGCACCGAGCAGTTCAGCGACCAGACGCGGTACGGCGGCGGCCTTGGCCTGACCTTCACCCCATCGATCGGCTCCTGGCGCAGCTTTCGGGCGGGGGCCAAGATCAGCCGCAGCGATCGAAGCCTCACCGACCGCAACTGGACCAACGCCTTCTTCGCCGACATCTACCGGAAGGCCGGGCTGACCTGGGAGGCGCTGGGCATCGCCGACGGGATCTACGCCCAGGTCTTCCCCGGGCTCTACGACTGGTCGATCCCGCGGATCGATCACGACCGGCTCGCGGCCTATTTCCAGGCCAACCGCACGGCCGAAAGCTTCGACAGCTGCGGCGCGCTCTACGTCAACAACCTCAACTGCAACAGCCAGTCGGGCAGTGAGACGGTGGGCGCGCTCTACGCCATGGCGACCTACGCGTCGGGCGCCTGGGAGGCCCAGTTCGGCCTGCGTCACGAGCATGCCCTGATCCGCAACCGCTTCTGGGTGATGCCCGACACCAGCGGCGGCGAGACGGCGGGGGACTGGGGGCGCAGCCGCAGCCGCTACGACAAGCTGCTGCCCAGCGTGAACCTGTCCTATCGACCGGACGACCGCAGCGTCTGGCGGGCGTCGGCCTGGCGCGCCTACAGCCGCCCCGCCTTCATGCAGCTGGCCGGCGGCGAGCGGACGGCGACCGTCGATGGGGTGACCACCGTGACCCGCGGCAATCCCGACCTGAAGAGCGCCGACGCCTGGAGCCTCGACCTGTCGCACCAGCGCTGGCTGCCGGGCGGCGGGGTGCTGGGCGTGTCGGCCTACGCCAAGCTCATCGACCACTACCTGTTCGAGAGCGGTTCGAGCCTGGATCTGGGCGCGACGCCAGAGGACGGCGCCGTTCGCGTGGTCATGCCGCGCAACGGCGGGCGCGGCCGCACGCGGGGTCTGGAGGTCGAATGGTACCAGCCCCTGGGCGATCCGCTTGGGCTGGGCGGTCGGGCCAGCCTGGACATGAACGCCAGCCGCCAGTGGACCCGCGTCGATCTCGGCCCGAGCCTGGGTCGCGCCCAGCCGATGTTGAGCGCGCCCGAATGGCTGGGCAACGCCGAACTGGCCTACAGCCGGGGCCGGGCGTCGCTCTACTTGAGCCTGAACTACACGGGCGCCTATCTGTCGGCCTATGACATCCTTGGCGCTCAGGGCGACTGGGACAACCAGTGGGTTCGTCCGGTCACCCGTCTGGACGCGCGGGTCCGCTGGCGGTTCGACGAGCGCACGCGGCTGGACGTGATCGCGACCAACCTGACCGGCGCCTACAGCTACTGGGCCCATGTGGGACGCGACACCAGCGCGCTTTCCGACGTGGTGGATTCCGGGCGGCGGGTCGTCGTCAGCCTGCGCCAGGCGTTCTAGAAACCGGCCGAGCGGAGCGCGCGCTCCAGTCCGGCGTCGCCTTCGGCGTCAAGCAGCGCTTTGATCCGATCCGCGCCCAGCCGCTCCAGCGCCGGGTTGCGCAGGCGGGTGCGGTAGGCCGCGCCCTCCGCGACGGGATGGCCGAAGCGCGGCGCGAGGCGGGCCAGACCCGCATCGGCGGCGTGGACGGCCGCCTCGGCGTGAATCCAGTTGTCGTCGGCGGCGTTGCTGACCAGGCATTCGCGCGTCGGGCGCACCGGATACGTCCATTCGACGCGGGCGATGATCGCCGCCGCGTGCAGCCAGCCCGTGACCTTCCGCTGGTCGCCGTCGACAGGGGCGGCGTGGGCGCAGGCCTGGGCCAGGATTGTCGCCGGCGGCAGGCCGCGCGCCATCGCCTCGGCCAGGCCCAGAACGTGATGGGCTCCAGCGCCCGCGATCGCCCCTTCGGGACCCAGGGTTCCGTCTTCGCGCCAGGTGAAGACCAGGGCCTTGGCCCAGTCGTGCCACAGGACGGCGCTGGTCAGGACGTCCCGATCGACGGGAACGCCGCTCTCGGCCTCGTAGAGGTCGGCGAGCGCCATGCCGGCGCGAAGGTTGAAGGCCTCGTGGGCGACCAGGCCGCCTGGCCAGTCGTGGTGCGAGCCGGCGTTGCCGCCCGGCGCGACTGAAATCGGCTGCGGCAGGGTGGGACAGGCCTCGCCATCGCCCAGGGGCGGGAAGACTGTGCGGCGCTGCTGTTCGGCCTGCGAGGCGTCGACGGGCGGGGGCAGCAGGCCCTCGGCGCGGAGCTGCTGGAGGACCCGTGTCTCGCCGGCCTGCGTCAGGCCCATGCGGTGGCGCACGCAAGGATGCGGCTGAAGCGCCGCCACGGTCTCGTTTCGCAGGTGTTCCTCGGTCAGGCCGCCCGCCGCGGCGCGCAGTTGCTCGAGAGCAGCTGTGGTGCGCGAAGCCGGGGGCGAAGCCTCGCCCGGCGCGGCGAGAAGCAGGGCGGTCAGCAAGCCGATCATCGGGATCTCGTCGGGCGGTCTGGAAAAGCGAAAGGCCCGGTTCGCAAAGGGGAGGGCGAACCGGGCCTTGGCCGACGCTTAGAAGTCGTACTTCAGCGTCAGCAGGGTGGTGCGGCCGGAATTGACCACGTCGGAGATGGCCAGGCTGTTCTCGCCGACATGGGCCCAGTAGCTGTAGTTCTTGAACAGGTTGGAGACCGACAGGTCGAGCACCACGCCGTTGCCGAAGTCATAGCCGGCGTGCAGGTCGGTGCGGCGGGTCGGGCGGGTCCAGTAGTCGAGGCCGGCCACGCGGTTGTAGGCCATGACCGTCTCGCCCGCGTAGTTCCAGTTCAGGTCGACCGTCAGGTTCCCCAGCACGTAGTTGAGCTTCAGGTTTGCCAGCTCGTCCGGCGCGTTCTGCATCCGCTTCTTCTCGCCGCCGCCGATGTCGACCTGCGTCCACTGGCGGGTGTAGTTGGCGCCGGCGCCGAAGCCCGACAGCCAGCCCGGCAGCATGTCGAACTTCTGATAGAGCTGGATCTCGACGCCCTTGACGTAGCCCTCGCCGCCGTTGGTCGGCGAAACGATGGTCACGCGGTCGAAGGTCTCGCCGTTGTACTGCGTGCCGCCCGACGACTGGCCGCCGTTCACGGTGGTGGAGCCGTTGTCGTACATGTAGTCCGACAGGCGCTTGTAGTAGACGCCCACCATGGCATAGCCGCCGGCGCTGTTGCGCCATTCACCGGAGGCGTCGAAGTTCCAGGACTTCAGCGTCTTCAGGTCCGGGTTGCCGCGGGTGACGGTGATCGAGTTGTCGCCGCGCGTGGTCGTCTCCGACCCGCCCAACTGCACCAGGGCCGGCCGCATGTAGGCGCGGGTGATCGAGGCGCGATAGACCGCGTCGTCGGTCGGTCGGTAGTTGGCGAACAGGCTGGGCAGCCACTCGTTGTACTTGGTCGAGTTGGTCTCGAAGCCTCGGGCCTTACTATCGTTGTTCCAGTAGGTGTTCTCGATGCTGGTGTGCTCGTAGCGCAGGCCGGGAATGACCTCGAGCGCGCCCATGTCCCACTTGCCGGTGACGTAGGCGGCCGCGACGTTCTCATCGCCCTTGAGCGTGTTGCAGTTCAGGTAGCAGAGGTCGGCCGCGGCGGCGTTGGCGTCGAAATACTGGCGGAACAGCGAGACCAGGCGGTCGTGGTTCACCTTCGGCGCGCGGATGTCGTACAGGCCCGGATAGACGGAGTCGAAATAGCCGGAGATCAGGCCCAGCTCGTTCCACGTCACGCCCGGCTTGCCCAGCAGGTTGGCGAAGTGATCGTTGGTCCAGTCGTGGCTGGTGACGCGGCGGTGGCTCTGCACGTACTTCACGCCGGTCTTGATGTAGGACAGCGCCCCGCCGTCGAAGTCGCGCTGGGCGTCGAAGCGGCCGCCGAACTTCTGCTGGTTCGAGAACTGCTCGGTCAGCTGGCCCGCCCGGCGCGCCAGCAGCGCGGTCCCCGAGTTGTTGATCAGGTCGCGCTGCGCCTGGGTCAGGAGCGGCATCGGATAGCCGTCCTTGTTGTAGCCGATGAACAGGCCGCTGTAGGGCGTCAGGAAGCCGGTGTTGAAGCGGTCGGACTGGTTGTTGCGGACCGAGGCCTCGATATGGTTGGGGCGGTCGTTGCCGCCTTCCGAATAGAAGACCGACGGCGACAGGGTCCAGGCGCCCTGACGCTTGACGCCGCCCAGGGTCACGGTGCTCAGGTCCGCATCCTCGGGATTGGTCGTGTACCACATGCGAACCGACGAGTTGGTCAGGTGCAGGTCGTAGAGACCGGTCGCGGCGTTGAAGACGCGGGCGCGGTTCTGGACGAACTGGTTCAGGGTCGAGTTCTGCTCGGTCTCGGCGAAGGCGTAGGAGCCGCGCAGATAGAGGTCCAGGCTGTCGTCCGGGCGCCAGTCCAGCGAGAAGTTGCCGCCGTAGCGCTTGGTGTGGCCGGTGGAGACGCCGACGTTAAGGCCGGTCAGGGCCAGGTTGGCTTCCTTGTCCATGCCGGCCGGATTGACGCCTTCGCCAGAGTCCGTCGCCGAGTGCAGATAGGCCCAGCCGCCATCGTTCTGGGCGTTCATCAGGGCCGCTACCATCGAGTTGGCGAAGGTGCGCTTGTCGTAGAAGGCGCTGACATAGACGCCGAACTGTTGGTTCTGGCCGAAACGGCGGGCGATCTCGCCGCTGACGCCGCCGCCCAGGCCGTCCTCGTCATAGGTTCGCGCGCGGCTCTCGACACGGCCGGCGACCGACAGCGAGGCGTAGCCGTCGCGGAAGCTGAAGGCCGAGGGCGTGATAAAGTCGATGGTGCCGCCGATGGCGTCGCCGTCCATGTCGGCGGTCGAGTTCTTGTTGACCACGATGGTCTTCAGGCCCGACGGCGGCAGCAGCGACAGCTGCACCTGGCGTGAGTAGGGCATGCCCTGGGCGACGTTGACGCCGTTGATCAGCGCCAGGGTGAACTCAGAGTTCATGCCGCGCACCCCGACGAACATGCCTTCGCCGCGCGAGGCCCCGTCGACGCCGCCGAAGAACGAGTTGCCGGTGTTCTGCACGCTGATGCCGGGCAGCAGGGCCAGGGCTTCGGCGACGTTGTGGACGGCGGTGTGCTCAAGGTCGTCGGCCGACATCACGCTGACGGCGTTGTCGCTGGCCATCTGGGTGCGCATGGCGTCGTTGCGGGTGGCGACCACGGTCACGGCGGCGACCTCGGCGGAGTCCGTGGTGGAGGCGGGCGCGTCTTCCGCGAAGGCCTGACCCGCGCCCAGCAACGAGAAGAGCGCCATCGAGGACGCGAGAAGCTTGGTTTTGAACGATAGCGTTTTCATCGACCGCAGGCCCTGAACCGGAGCAGAGATGCTCCCAAGCTCAAGGGACGCGGCCGATCGGCAGGCGCGCCGGAATTTTATGAATACTTCACAGTCGGCCGGGCGGCGGCCCCGTTCAGGAGCGCTTGGCGCCGATCTCGTCGAGATAGTTGTAGATCGTGAACTTGGTGACCCCCAGGCGCGCGGCGACCCGTTCGACCGAGCCGCGGATCACGAACAGGCCGCGCTCGTGCATGATCGCGACGGCGGCCTTCTTCTCGGTTTTCGACATCCGCTCGACCGGCGCGCCGGCGGCTTCGAGCGCCGAGACGATGATCTCCTCGATCAGGTCCTCGATATTGCCTTCCGACCTCGGGGCGGGCAGGGGCGGCAGGACGCTGGGAATAAGGGCGGCCTGCACCTCGCGCTGGATGCGCTCGATCGCGCCCATGTCGACGTTCAGGCACAGGGCGGCCGCCGGAACGCCCTCCTCGTCGAACAGCACCACCGAGGACGAGCGCAGGGCGCGTCCGTCGCCGGTCCGGGAGGTGTAGTTTGAGACCACGCGCACCTCGTTGGGATGAGCGGCGGCCTTGCTGGCGACCAGGGTGTCGAAGGCCTTGTCTTCGGCGGGGCCGGAGATGATCGCCGAACCCACGCTGCGGCCGCTGACGTGGCCGTTGACGATCTCGATGATCGAGGACTCCGGCTGGCGCAGGTTATGGACCACCACCTCGGTGTGCTGGTTCACGGCGCATTCCAGCGCCTTGGCTACGCCTTGGAGAACGCCCAGCAGGGCCTTTTCGTCTTGCACGGAGGTCTGGTCTTTCATGCGTGGCGGCGAGCCGGGAACGAAGCGGCGTCATTCAACAGAGCGTTGATATTCCGGCCTTGTCCTGTGCGCAACACGATCGCCGGTCGGCTTCGATACACAACCCGGCGCCCGCCGTTTGATCAGCAATGGCCTGGAATTCATGCGAAATTTCGCACGCATCAACACGTAGTCGATGTTTTCAACAAAATGTTGAAGCCGTCTTCGTTCTGTTGCAAAGCTGTTGGCGAACATGGGTCTTGGGTCGGCGGGGGACGCCGCGCCCGGCGAATTGGGGACTGCGATGCGCAACGGTTTGAAGGCTTTTCTGCTGGCGGGTTCGGGCGGCGCGTGCCTCCTGGCCGGTTCCCTGGCCCACGCCCAGGACGCGGCCGACGACACGACGATCGGCGAGATCGTGGTGACGGCGCAGAAGAAGTCCGAGCGCCTGCTGGACGTGCCGGTGTCGGTGGCGGCGGTCACCGGTGACAACCTCTCGCGGCAGAACCTCGTGCAGGTGCGCGACTTCTACAACCGCGTGCCCGGCGTCTCGCTGAGCGGCGGCGGCACCGAGCAACGCGCCAACGGCGTGGCCATCCGCGGCGTCACCACCGGCGGCGGCACGGCGGCCACCGTGGCCTTCGCCCTGGACGACGTGCCGCTGACCTCGGGCGCGGCCTCGGCCCAGTCGCCGCTGATCGACATCGATCCGTCCGACCTGCAGCGCGTCGAGATCCTGCGCGGCCCGCAGGGCACGCTCTACGGCGCTTCCAGCCTGGGCGGCCTGGTGAAGTATGTGACGGTCAGCCCCGACACCGAGCGGTTCAGCGGCCGCATCGAGGCCGGCGCCAACACCGTCTCCGGCGGCGGCGAGGGCTGGTCGCTGCGCGGCGCAGTCAACCTGCCGATCGTCAGCGACAAGCTGGCGCTGCGGGTCAGCGGCTTCACCCGCCACGATCCGCCGTACCTCGACAACATCAACGCCAAGGCCGCGGGCGAGGACGTCAACGACAACCGCGTCGAAGGCGGTCGCGCCGCGCTGCTGTTCAAGCCGACCGACGCCCTGACCATCGACCTGTCGGTGCTGCGCCAGGAAGCCAAGTTCGTCGGCAGCCCGCAGATCCGCATCTGCCCGTCCTGCGGAACGGGCGCCTTCACCGGCGGCGTCGACTTCACGCCCTATTACGGCGACATGACGCTGAACATCGCGCCGACCAAGCGCGACGTCGACGTGACCCTGTACCAGGGCCGCGCCAGCCTCGACCTGGGCTTCGCCGACCTGACCTCGGTCAGCGCCTACAACCGCATCAAGTCGGCCTCCGACCTCGACCAGACCAACACCTTCGGCTTCCTGCTGTCGGCCTTCTCGGCGCCGACCGGCTCCAGCGTCTCGCTGATCAACGCCGACCAGACCAAGAAATTCAGCCAGGAGATCCGCCTGGCCTCGAAGTCGGACGGCCCGCTCGAATGGCTGGTCGGCGGCTTCTACACCCACGAGAAGATCGCCGTGGACCAGACGCTGGTCGTGCGTCCGACCACGGGCTCGGATTCGACGGCCTACGCGTCGGTCGGCCCGGCGAAGTTCGAGGAGAAGGCGGCGTTCGCCGACGTCACCTACCACTTCACCCCGGCCTTCGACGTGCAGGCCGGCGTGCGCTACTCGTCCAACGACCAGGACAGCGCCTCGACCACGACCATCGCCCCGCAGGCCGTGCGCTTCTTCGGCCCGACCTCGTCGGTGCCGCAGGCCAAGTCGTCGGACGACGCGGTCACCTGGCTGCTGACGCCGCGCTACAAGATCTCGCCCGACGCCATGGCCTATCTGCGCATCGCCACCGGCTATCGCCCGGGCGGACCCAACAGCTCGGGCGTCTCGGGCATTCCGCTGTCGTTCCAGTCCGACAGCGTGGTCAGCTACGAAGCCGGCCTGAAAGGCGTGATCCGGGCGGCGCGCTTCACCTACGAGGCCGCGCTGTTCCGGGTGGATTGGGACGACATCCAGCTCCTCACCACCGACGTGGCCTCGCAGTTCACCTACTATACCAACGGCTCCACCGCTCGCAGCCAGGGTCTGGAACTGTCGGGCCGCTGGGCGCCGATCGGCGGCCTGTCGTTCGACGGGGCGCTGACCCTGCTGGACGCCAAGCTGTCGGACGACCTGAAGTCGCCAGCCGGCGCCTCGCCGATCTACGGCGACAAGGGCGACCGCCTGCCGGGTTCGGCCAAGGTCTCGGCCAGCCTGTCGAGCGACTACGACTGGTCGATCGGCCACGGCTTCTCGGCCACGGTCGGCGCCAGCGTGGCCTATGTCGGCGAGCGCTACGGCGATTTCGCCAACATCCTGCCGACGACGACGGGCAACACCGCCTACGGTGCGCGTATCAAGCTGCCGTCCTACACCACGTTCGATGTGCGCGGGGGTATCTACAACGCCGACTGGCGGTTCACCGCCTACATCAAGAACCTGGGCGACGAGCGCGGCGTCGTCGAGGCGACGACCCGTGGCGGCACCAGCGCGCCGCAGGCCATCTTCCTGCAGCCGCGCACCGCGGGCGTCTCGCTGAGCCGCAGCTTCTAGGCATGCGGTTCTTCGACGAAGCCGCCGTCCTGCAAAGCCTCGATCTCGATGGCTGCCGGACGGCGGTGCGCGAGGCGATGGTGGCCCTGTCGGCGGGGCAGACCCGGCAACTGCCCCGCTCGATCATTCCGATCGGCGCGGGGCGGCTGTTTGGCCAGATGCCGGGCGCGCTGCTCAACGGCGGCTATTTCGGCGCCAAGCTGATCAGCGTGTTCGCCGAGCCCGACCGGCCGGGGCGTAGCGCCCACCAGGGCGTGGTGGTCCTGTTCGACGCGCAGAGCGGCCAAGCGGTCTGCGTCGCCGACGCCGGCGCCATCACCCAGATCCGCACCGCGGCAGGCACCGCGGCGGCTACCGACGCCCTCGCGCTGCCCTACGCCGAGCGGCTGACCCTGATGGGGCACGGCCACCAGGCCAGCGCCCATATCGAGGCCTTGGCCCGGGTGCGGCCTCTTAGGGAAGTTCGGGTCTGGGGGCGATCGCTCGAGCGCGCCCAGGCCTTCTGCGCGCAGATGGCGGAAAGCACTGGCCTGTCGGTGATCGCCGTCGAGGACGCCCGCGAGGCCGTCGCCGACGCCCAGATCGTCTGCACCGTCACCGGCGCGGTCGAGCCGGTGCTGATGGCCGACTGGCTGACGCCGGGAACCCACGTGAACCTGGTCGGCGCCAGCGTCGCCTCGGCCGCAGAGGCCGAGGCCGCCGTGGTGTCGGTCGGGCGCTACTTCGTCGAGAGCCGCGAGTCAGCGCGAAACGGGGCAGGGGAGTTCCTGCGCGCCATAGCTGCCGGCCTCGTCTCCGAGGACTGCATCCAGGCCGAGATCGGCGAGGTCTTCGCCGATCCGGCGGCGGCGCGGCGGTCGCCTTCGGACATTACCGTGTACAAGTCGATCGGCCACGCCGTGCAGGACCTGGCGGCGACGGCCTATCTCTACGAGCAGGTGCGATGACCTTGAGAACCCGTCTGCTGGCCGGGCTGGCGGCCGCCTTCATCCTGGCGCCCGCCGGCGCGAGCCTGGCCCAGCCCGCGCCGTCCCTGGACGTGCGCCTGACGCCCAGCCGCATGGACGAGGCCAAGGGCGCTGGCAGCCTGGCGGTGGAACTGCGGTTCTCCGGCCTTTCGGTCCAGGCCGGGGCGTCGCTGCTGACCTTGCCGCTGGTGATCGCCAACACGGCCACTGTCGCTGACACCTTGACCGGACTAACTGCGACAGACGCCGACGGCGACATTCCGCTGAGGGTACGGGATGATCCGCCCAAGGGCATGGTCTGGTCTCGCCACTGGCTGGCCGGCCGCGCCACCCGCGGTCCCGTCGTGGTCCGCTACCTCGCTCCCGTCGACAACACCCCGCCCACGCGCGGCTCGGGGCCGCCTTATGCTCTCCGGACCGAAGGCGGCGGCGTGTCGGGCGTCGGCAACACCTTCATTTTGCTGCCCGAAGACCAGGTCGCGCGCCGCATCCGCCTCCGCTGGGACCTGGGCGTTCTGCCCAAGGGCTCGACAGCGACCTCCAGCTTTGGCGAGGGCGACGTCGCCCTGCCGGACGGACCGGCCGGCCAACTGGCCTCGACGGTGTTCATGGCCGGGCCGATGAAGCGCGAGCCGGCGGCGGTTTCAGAAACTGGATTCTCGGCCGCCTGGATGGGGACGCCGCCGTTCGATCCCGCGCCGTTGATGGCCTGGACCAACCAACTGCACGGCTGGATGAGCGGCTTTTTCCACGACAAGACCGTCCCGCCTTACCGGGTCTTCCTGCGCTACAACCCGATCAACGCTGGCGGCGGCACGGCCCTGACCCGCTCGTTCCTGACCACCTACGGCGCGGACACCAAGGGCGACAGCCTCAAGGGCACGCTGTCGCACGAGATGGTCCATACCTGGACCGACTCCGACGCCGGCCAGTGGTATGGCGAGGGGATCGCCGTCCACTACCAGGGCCTGCTGCCGTTCCGCGCCGGCCTGCTGTCGGCCGACGAATTCCTCGAAGACCTCAACGATACCGCCCGGCGCTACTATGCCAACCCGCTGAACGGCACGCCCGACCACGAGATCATGCCGCGCTTCTGGGAGGACAGCCGCATCCGCGTGCTGCCCTACGACCGAGGCGGCCTCTATTTCGCGGTGTTGGACGGCAAGATCCGCCGTGCGAGCGGCGGCAAGCGCTCGGTCGACGACCTGGTGCTGGAGATGAACCGCCGCTTCGCCGCAGGCGAAAAGGCCGATGACGCGGCCTGGGTCGCGCTGCTGACCGGCGAGCTGGGCGAGGACGGCCGCAAGCTGCACGAGGCCATGCTGGCCGGCGGCCTGATGCTGCCGCAGGCCGACGACTTCGGACCCTGCTTCACCCGCACGACGGCCAAGGCCCGCCGGTTCGAGCTGGGCTTCGAGCCGAAATCGCTGGTCGGCACGATCAAGACCATCCGCGGCCTGATCCCTGGTTCGGAAGCCGCGAAGGCCGGGCTGAAGGACGGCGACGTCGTCACCTACGCGGTGGCGCTCGACGGGGTGCAGGGCGATCCGGCCGCGACCCTGACCTTGAAGGTCACGCGCGACGGCAGGACCTTCCCGCTGACCTACCTGCCGCGCGGCGAGACGGTCGAGGTTTATCAATGGACCCGCAAGCCCTGGACCGAGGGGATGAAATGCGTCTACTGATCACCGCGCTTCTGGCCGCCTCCGTCGCCGGCGCGGCGGCGGCTCAAGCGCCCGCCACCGTCAAGGACGGCTTCTCGCTGGCCGTGACCGGCGACCTGATCGGACCCGAGCATCCGATCACCGGCCTTGACGATCCCGGCACGCTGCGGATCCAGCGCTTGCTCTCCGGCGCCGATGCGGCCTTCGGCAACCAGGAAGGCGCGATCTTCGACTTCGACAAGTTCCCCGGCTGGCCGGCGGCGCAGAACGGCGGCGGCACGCCGGTCAACGACGCGGCCGTCGCCTTCGACCTGAAGGCCATGGGCTTCAAACTCATGTCTATGGCCAACAACCACGCCACCGATTTCGGCGTGGAGGGCATGGCGCTGACCCAGCGCGCGCTCGACGCGGCCGGCGTCGTCCATGCCGGCACGGGAGGCAGCCTGAGCGCGGCCCGCAAGCCCGCCTACGCCAAGACCGCTCGCGGCACGGTCGCCCTGGTCTCGTTCGCCGGCAGCTACACCGACATCTCCCTGGCCGCCGACGCCAATCCAGCCCGCGGCTTCCGCGCTCGTCCGGGCCTGGCGCCGCTGCGCTCGCGCGAGCTGCAGCGCGTCACGCCCGAGCAGATGAAGACCCTGCGCGAGATCGCCGCCCGCTCGACGACGCCCGACGCGACCAAGAACCCGGAGGTTTTCAGCGCCGCCAAGACCGGCGACGAGCTGACCATCGGCCGCACCACCTTCCGCGTCGATGAGCGTCCGGGCCTCAGCTACGACCTAGACGCGGGCGACCGGGCCGCCGCCCTGGCCAGTGTCAAGGAGGCGCGGGGCAAGGCGGATTTGGTGCTGTTCTCGATCCACGCCCACGAGACCGCCTCGTCCGACCCCGAGGACACCCGGCCGGCCGACTACATGCAGCCGCTGTTCCACGAACTGATCGACGCCGGCGCCGACGCGGTGGTGCGCCACGGTCCCCACGCCCTGCTGGGCGTCGAGATCTACAAGGGCCGGCCGATCTTCTACGGCATGGGCAGCCTGATGTTCCAGGTCGGCGACAAGAACCGCCAGTTCCGCGGCTTCACCCTGCCGGCCGAGTGGTACGACGGCGCCGTGGCGGTCAGCGAGTATAGCAACGGCCGCGTGGCCGTGATCCGCATCCATCCCTTTATCCAGAACCTCGAGGACGACCGCTTGCAAGGGACGCCCAAGTCGCCGTCGCGCGAGGACGCCCAGCGGATCCTCAAGCGCATCCAGGCCGCCTCCGTGCAGTTCGGCACGCGCATCGACATCGAGGGCGATGTCGGCGTGATCCGCGTGCCGGCGGAGCGCTGAGATGAGGCTGGCGCGGCGGCAGGCCCTGGCCGGTCTGGGCGCGCTGGCCATGGCCCCGAAGGCGCTGGCCCGAGAGGCGCCGGTTCCCGATCTGGCCCTCTACCAGGCGATCCGCGACGAGGGCCTGACGCGCGGCCAGGCCATGACCTTCGCCACGAGCCTGGTCGACGAGGTCGGCGCCCGGCTGATGGGATCGCCCAACATGCGCCGGGCCTATGACTGGGCGCTGGCGCGACTGCAGGCGCTGGGCCTCAGCGATCCACGGCTAGAGCCGATCGGCCCGTTCGGTCTTTCCTGGCGGCAGGCCCTGGCCTGGGCGCGCATGACCGCGCCCGACGCCGTCCAGTTCGCCGCCGTGGCCAGCCCCTGGTCCGTGGCGACCAAGGGCGCGGTCGCCGGCCAGGCGGTCGCCGTGCGCCTGGACAGCGACGAAGACCTCGGACGCGCGAAGGGAACGCTCGCCGGCCGGATCGTGCTGCTGGGGCCGCCCAAGGCCTTGCGGGCCGACGAACCAGCGGTTGTCCGCTACAGCGACGAGCAGGTCCTGAAGGGCGAGGCCGCGGAGGCCGTCGGCGCCTATTACCGCACAGTCGCCGAGCGACGCGCGCGCCAGGGGCGGGAAGGGCTGTTCAAGGCCCGCCGCAACGCCTTCCTGGCGGCCGAGGGCGTGCTGGCCGTGCTGATCGACGGCGGCGGCGCCGAGCCGGGCGCCATGATTGTCGACGGCTCCGAACTCGGCGGTCGTCCCTGGCTGTCGGCCGAGCGGCCGTCTTTTCCCGCGCTCTATGTCGATGGCCCGGCCTATGCCCGTTGCTGGCGCCTGGCGAAGGCTGGCGCGGCGCCGCGCCTGGAGCTGGAGATCGCCACCGAAGAAGGCGATCCCGCCGAGCCCGGCTATAATGTCGTGGCCGAACTGCCGGGACTGGATCCGGCCCTGAAGGCCCAGGTGATCCTGGCGGGCGCGCATCTCGACAGCTGGGCGGCAGGCGTCGGCGCGGCCGACAACGGTGCAGGCGTGGCCGCGACCCTGGAGGCGATCCGCATCCTGCGCGCGGTCGGAGCCAGGCCGTGCCGCACCATCCGCGTCGTCTTCTACGGCGGCGAGGAGCAGGGCCTCTACGGGTCCGAAGCCTATGCCCGGCAGCGCCTGGGATGGATCCCGCGCTCCACCGGGCCCGAGCAGATGGCCCTGCCGGTCGAGGGACGGCGGGCCAGGGTCGGTCCACTGCGCAAGGGGCCGGAGTACGAGGCGTTCAGCGTCGCCTTCAATCTGGACGGCGGTTCGGGGCGCATCCGGGGCGTGTTCACCGGCGGCAATCCGGCCCTTGCCGAACTCTATCGCGCCTGGACCGCGCCGCTGAAGGATCTGGGCGTGCTGGCGGTCTATGACGGGCCGCACTGGCCCGCCGACCAGTCGACCTTCACCGAGATCGGCCTGCCGGGGATTTCGTTCCTGCAGGATCCGCTCGACTACGACAGCCGGGCGCACCACACGAGTCTCGATACGCTGGAGAGGCTGGCGCCGGCCGACCTGGCCCAGGCCGCGACCGTGCTGGCGATCTTCCTGATCAACAGCGCAAACAGCGACACGCGAGCGCCGCGTCCCGCGCCGGCTTCCTGAGGCGGAGCGCGGAACGACGATTCAGACGCCGTCGATCCAGGTCCTGACGACGTTGCGCTGGTCATCGAGGAGGACGAGGTCTGCGGCCATGCCGGGGGCGATGGT